>JALZDV010000317.1 GCA_030862345.1 Actinomycetota bacterium
CCATCCGCACCGCCGACCCGGCCGCAGGGCCCGAGGCCTGCGACGTGAACGACCCGCGCGCCAATCTTGTGCTCAAGCTGGATGCCGAAGGCGATGCCGAGCGCGGCTGGCTGGGACAGCGGATCCAGATCGGGGACGCGGTCCTGTCGATCACCCGAACGCCCAAGCACTGCCTCGGTGTGTACGCCGAGGTGGTGACCCCCGGTCGGGTCGCCGCAGGGGACCCGGTCCGCCTCGCTGGCTGAGGAACTCGACAAGAGCCACGGAGCTTCGCCGTTATCCTCGCTCCATCGCCGCTGTTCCACGCGGCATCCATCTCGCCTGAAGGAGTCCTGCCGTGTCTGCGCCCTCGCCGTCCACCGTCGCGCCCCCGGTCATGGTGGCCGCCGGTACGACGGCCGCCGAGGCGCTGGCGGCGGCGGGGGAGGTCTTCAGCGGTCCGGACGCCGTGGTCGTCGTACGTGATGCCGACGGCGCACTGCATGACCTCGATTGGACTCCCATCCAGGATGTTCCGGTCGAGCCGGTTCTGATGTCCAGCCCGCACGGGCGGAACGTGTTGCGGCACTCGACCGCACATGTGCTCGCCCAGGCCGTCCAGGACCTCTTTCCGGCCGCGAAGCTGGGAATCGGTCCGCCGATCGAGAACGGCTTCTACTACGACTTCGACGTGCCTGAGCCGTTCAAGCCCGAGGACATCAAGCGCATCGAGTCCAGGATGCGCGACATCATCAAGACGCGACAACGGTTCTCACGTCGCGTGGTCACTGAGGAGGCGGCTCGTACCGAGCTGTCCGCTGAGCCGTACAAGCTCGAACTGATCGGTCTGAAGGGCTCCGCGGCGACCGAGGCGGCCGAAGGCGCCTCCGCGGAGGTCGGCGGTAGCGAGTTGACCGTCTACGACAACTTGGACGCCAAGACCGGCGAACGGGTCTGGGGTGATCTGTGCCGCGGCCCGCACCTGCCGAGCACCCGGTCCATCCCGGCGTTCAAGCTGATGCGATCAGCGGCGGCCTATTGGCGCGGGAGCGAGCAGAACCCACAACTGCAGCGCATCTATGGCACCGCATGGGAGAGCCGCCAGGCCCTCGACGCGCATCTGGTGATGATGGCTGAGGCAGAACGTCGCGACCACCGGCGGATCGGTGCCGCACTGGATCTGTTCAGCTTCCCGGACGAGATCGGCTCCGGTCTGGCGGTCTTCCATCCCAAGGGCGGGATCATCCGCCGGGAGATGGAGGCCTATTCGCGGACCTGCCACGAGGCAGCCGGGTACGAGTTCGTCAACACCCCACACATCACCAAATCGACCCTGTTCGAGACCTCGGGGCATCTGGGGTGGTACGCCGACGGGATGTTTCCGCCGATGGAGATGGAGGGTGCCGATTACTACCTCAAACCGATGAACTGCCCGATGCACATCCTCATTTACCGGTCTCGGGGCCGCTCCTACCGTGAGTTGCCGTTGCGGCTGTTCGAGTTCGGCAGTGTCTACCGCTACGAGAAGTCGGGCACGATCCACGGGTTGACCCGGGTCCGCGGTCTGACCCAGGACGATGCGCATATCTTCTGCACCCCCGAACAGCTCGGTGCCGAGCTCGCGTCGCTCCTGAAGTTCGTGGTCGGACTCCTCCGGGACTTCGGGCTCACCGACTTCGAGGCGGAGCTGGCCACCCGAAAGGAGTCCTACATCGGCACCCCCGAGGAATGGGACCACGCGGAGGCCATGCTTGAGAGCGCACTTCGAGAGGCTGGCCTGGATTATGTGGTCGCGCCGGGAGAGGCGACCTTCTACGCGCCGAAGATCGACGTGCACGTCCGGGACGCGATCGGGCGGCGCTGGCAGATGTCGACACTGCAGGTCGACCTGCAACTCCCGGCTCGGTTCGCGTTGGAGTACCAATCAGAGCAAGGGAGCAGGCTGCGTCCGTACATGATCCACCGGGCACTGTTCGGCTCGATCGAGCGCTTCTTCGGGATTCTCACCGAGCACTACGCCGGTGCGTTCCCCGTCTGGCTGGCTCCGGTACAGGTGGTCGGGATTCCGGTGACCGACGCCCAGGTCGGCTACCTCGACGGTGTGATTGCACAACTGCGGACGCAGCGGATCCGGGCGGCGGTCGACTCCTCCGGTGACCGGATGCAGAAGAAGATCCGGACCGCGAGCCAGCAGAAGGTGCCGTTCGTCCTGATCGCCGGTGCCGCGGACCAGGAAGCCGGCGCGGTGTCCTTCCGGTTCCGGAACGGCTCGCAACGCAACGCCGTGCCGGTGCCCGAGGCACTCTCGCTGATCGTCGACTTTGCGGCCAGCCGCAGCAACACCGATCCGGTGGCGCCGGTCGCCCAGCCCGAGGCAGTGAGTGAGCCATTCGGTGATCGGCGCTGAGGTGACCGTGGAGGGGATGGCCTACGAGCCCTTCGATCGGTTATGGACGCCGCATCGGATGGCCTACATCAAGGGTGAGGGACGCCCCCAGGGCGATGACGACTGTCCGTTCTGCACGATCCCGACGCGGGATGACGACGATGCGCTGATCGTGGCCCGCGGTGAGCACGTGTACGCCGTGCTGAACCTGTTCCCGTACAACGCCGGTCACCTGATGGTCGTGCCGTACCGGCACATCGCCGATTACACGGAGTTGGAGGTCTCCCGCGAGCTGCCGGAGTTCTCGAACTTCACTCAGCATGCGATGAGCGTGATCCGTCGGGTGTCCGGCGCGCAGGGGTTCAACGTCGGGATGAACCAGGGCGTCGTTGCCGGAGCCGGGATCGCCGCGCACCTGCATCAGCACGTCGTACCGCGCTGGGGGGGTGACACGAACTTCATGCCTGTCGTCGGGCTGACCCGGGTACTGCCGCAACTGCTGACCGAGACCCGCCAGCTCTTGGCCGACCGCTGGACCACGATCGACTAGCGACCAGATGACGTGGGGCGGCGCATCCGCCAGCCGAGGATGCCCGCGACGATCGCGAAGACCGCCAGGCCGACGATCAGGAAGATCATCCAGGTGTTCGAGGCCTCCGACTGTCCGGCGGCCTCGGTAGGGGTGACTCCCGGGCTCTGCGATGGCTCGGACGTCGCGGCGGACTCGGCAGTCGGATCCGCGGTGTTGGTGGCGGTCGGCAGCACGTCGGGGTGGGCGATGTCGACCACCAGGCGGGAGGGGTCGGTCAGCACGAACGCTCGAAAACCGGACACCGCAGTCGTGCCCAGTCCGTAGCTGACGGTGGCCTCGAACCCCGCGCCGGCTCCCACGACCTGAACCAGGCCGGTCAGATCGGCGTCGATGGTGTCCTGAGGAGCCGGCGGATCGGTCGGGACGCCACCGAGGGTGACCTGGACGAATGCGGCGCCCTCGACCGGTACCGGATCGCCTGATCCGTCCTGGGCGACCTGAGTGACGTAGGAAACGAAGTAGGCCCCGACCGCACCTTCGAACTCGACGACGAACCGGTCGAATCCCTCGTTCGCTCCGACGCGAACGTCGGTGATGCTGCTGCCCTGGGGCGACGAGATGTCCTGCACAGGCTCAGTGCCGAAGTCCGGGATGGCCGCGGCAGCAGCGGGGGAGACGAGCAGGAACAGGGCCGAAGCCACAGCCATGACACGGAGGACGGCCAGCCCACTCGCGGCCCGCACAACTGGCATGCGAGGCAGGGTAGGGCAGCACCGCAAACCGTGCAGCAGACGCGCCGGGTTGGCGGCCCGGGGCGTCAGTGGGCTGGGGTCCGTTCTTTACGTACGGCGCTCGCCTCGGATTCGGGCATGGGGTCGTAGCGAAGGAAGCTGCGGGTGAACCGGCCTGTCCCACCGGTGAACGAGCGCAGGTCGATGGCGTACCGGATCAGCGAGGACTCCGGGATCTCGGCCCGTACGACCGTGCGTTCGCCACCGGTGGCCTCGGTGCCGGTCACGTGACCGCGTCGACTGGACAGGTCGCTCATCACGCTCCCCACGTGCTCGTCAGGCACGGTGATGAGAACCTCGTGCACCGGTTCGAGCAGAGCGACACCCGCGTGCGTACCGGCCTCGCGCAGTGCCAGGGATCCGGCCGTCTGGAAGGCCGCGTCGGAGGAGTCGACGCTGTGCGCCTTGCCGTCGAGCAGGGTCACTCGCAGGTCGACCAGCGGGAATCCGGCCGCGATTCCGCGTTCCATCTGGGCCCGCACGCCCTTCTCCACCGAGGGGATGTAGTTGTGCGGTACGGCGCCGCCGACGACCTTGTCGACGAACTCGAAACCGGCGCCGCGTTCCAGCGGCTCAACGGCCACCTTCGCTACGGCGTACTGGCCGTGCCCGCCGGACTGTTTGACATGCCGGCCAAGGCCCTCGGCCGGAGCCACGAGCGTCTCGCGCAGCGCCACGATCACCGGCACGGTCTCGAGGTCCACACCTTGGCCGCGAAGCCGGTCCAGGACTACGTCGGCATGTGATTCACCCATGCACCACAAGACAAGCTGGTGAGTCTCGGCGTTGCGTTCCAGCCGAAGTGTCGGGTCTCCGGCGATGAGCCGGGCCAATCCCTTCGCGAGGGCGTCCTCATCGGCTCGTGTCTTGGCGGCGACCGCGATGGGCAGCAGCGGCTCTGGCATGTCCCAGGCTTCCACGAGCAGGGGTCGGTCCTTGGCCGAGATGGTGTCGCCCGTCTCGGCGGAGAGCAGCTTGGTGACTGCGCACACGTCGCCGGCGATGCACTCGCCGACCGGGCGCAGAGCCGTACCCAGCGGGCTGAGCACCGAGCCGATGCGCTCGTCGGCGTCGTGATCGTCGTGGCCCCGATCGGTGAGTCCGTGCCCGGACACATGCAGCGCGCTTTCCGGCCTGAGGGTTCCAGAGAAGACCCGGATGAGGGAGACCCGTCCTACGTACGGATCGATCGTGGTCTTGATGATCTCACCGACGAGGGGACCCTTCGGGTCGGCGGACAGCGGCTCCACCGCGCCGCCGTCGATCCCGGTCACCGTGGGTAGCGGCCGTTCGCCAGGATGCGGGAAACCCCCGACGAGGAGCTCGAGCAGGGCGCTGATGCCAAGCCCGCTGGTCGAGCAGACGCCGATGACCGGATAGCAGGAGCCGCGTGACACGGCGGTCTCCAGATCGTCGATGAGCGTCTCGACGTCGATGTCCGCACCCTCCAGATAGCGCTCCATCAATGTCTCGTCCTCGCTCTCGGCGATGATGGACTCGATCAGGGCGCTCCGGGCCTCGATGATGCCGTCCCGGTGCTCGAGTTCCGGCTCGCGCGTGGCCGGGACATGGCCGCCGGCGCTGTGGTCGAAGACCTGCTGGCTGAGCAGGCCGATCAGCCCGCAGACTGCACCGTCGTCGCCATGCAGGGGGAGGTACAGCGGGGCGACGCCGTCACCGAAGGCGCTCTTACATGCTTCGAGGGCTTTCTCCCAGTCCGCCCGCGGATGGTCAAGCCTGGAGATGACTACTGCCCGGGGGAGCCCGATCGCCGCGCATTCCTCCCATAGCGCCATCGTGGCGGCGTCGATGTCGTCGCTGGCCGCGACGACGAACAGGGCTGCGTCCGCGCCGCGCAGTCCGGCCCGAAGTTCCCCGACGAAGTCGGCGTAGCCAGGGGTGTCGAGAAGATTGATCGTGTAGCCCTGATGCCTGACTGGCGCTACGGCCAGGGCGACCGATCGCTGTTGTTTGATCTCGGCAGGGTCGCTGTCACTGACGGTGGTCCCCTCGGTGATCGAACCCATCCGGTTGAGGGCGCCGGTGGCCACCAGAAGAGACTCAACGAGGGTGGTCTTCCCGGATCCGCTGCGCCCGACGAGGGCGATGTTGCGGATCCGGGTCGGATCACTGGCCGGCGTCACCGACCTCTCGGCCCCGCGGTGGGGACTCGACTGTTTGGACATGGGCAGCCTCCTCGATGTACTGGTCTCCCTACCCCTCGCGGCTGCAGCCCACAAGACCGCCACGACAACAACTCGCACACACGGCGATCCTGGCCTCGATCGGAGGTGATCGGCCCCGGCTAGAGTGGGCCCTTCCAGCGAAGTGTCGGAAGGCCGGGTTCCACACCTCATGCTCAACTTCCGCGCCCGCTCATCGGTCAGCAAGGCGCTCGCGCCTCTCGGCGGCGGCCTGCATCGCATGGGTGTCAGTCCGAACGCCATCACCGTCGCGGGCACGATGGGCACGGTGGCCTCAGCTGCCCTGCTCATCGGCACCGGCCGGTTCCTTCTCGCGGTTGTCGCGATCACGTTCTTCGTGCTCTTCGACCTGTTCGACGGTGCCGTGGCCCGGGCCGGCGGGACCGCCTCGAACTTCGGTGCGGTGCTGGACTCCACGCTGGATCGGGTTGCCGACGCGTCGATCTTCGCGGCTCTGGTCTGGTGGTTCGCCGGTTCAGGGGAGACCTCGAGCCGCCCGGATCTGATCCTCGCGGCCTTGCTGGCTCTGGTCCTGGGTCAGTTGATTCCCTACGTACGCGCTCGGGCCGAGGGCTTGGACATCGATGCGAGTACCGGGATCGCCGAACGCGCCGAGCGGCTGGTGCTCGTTCTGGTCGGAGTGGGACTGGCCGGTCTCGGGCTACCGGTGGCTCTGCCGATCGCGCTCTGGATCCTGGTAGCCGTCGGCCTTGTCACCGTCGGCCAGCGACTGAACGCCGTACGGCGGGCCGCGCGTCTGTCGCCACCGGCCCAGCGCGCACAGGAGTTGCCAGGTGGCTGAGCTGAGTCTGGCTGAGCGGGTGATCGCCGCCGGATTCTCCCTGGGCTGGCGAGCCGGCCCAGTGCTGGACACCGGAGCGGCGCGGACGGTCTTCGATGGCGCCGCGGACATGATCTGGCGGCGGGAGGGCCCCGGCGTTGCGCAGTTGCGCGCCAACCTGCGGCGGGTCGTCGGGCCGGATCTGAGCGAGGCCGGGCTTGACGCACTGAGCCGTCGTGCACTGCGGTCCTATGCGCGGTACTTCCGGGAAGTCTTCTGGTTGCCCTCGGCGCGGCCGGGTGTCATCGCTGGGCGTACGCAGGTGACCAACCCATCGATCGTGCATGACGTGCTGGCGCGGGGGCGGGGCGTCGTGTGCGCGCTGGCCCACACTGGCAACTGGGACGCGGCCGCCGTGGCCTACCTCGACCGGTACGGGCCACCGATGTCCGTCGTCGCCGAACGGTTGCGTCCGGAGTCGCTGTACCAGCGGTTCCAGGCCTATCGGGAATCACTCGGAATGGTTGTCGTGCCCCTGACCGGAGGTGGGCGTTCGTCGACGGAAATGTTGGCAACGACCCTGCGCGCCGGCGGCTCGGTCTGCCTACCGTGCGAACGCGACCTCAGCGACAACGGGGTGCCGGTCACCTTCTTCGGGAAGACCATCACGGTTCCTCCTGGGCCGGCGCTGCTGGCCCTCCGGACCGGTGCCGCACTGCTTCCCGCGTCCCCCGGATTTCATGGTGACGACTGGACCATCCGGTTCTACTCGGAAGTGATAGTTGATGGTCCCGAGGCACCGAACCGGTTGCGTGACAAAGTGATTCAGGCGATGCAGAAGGTTGTGGACCAGCTCGCCATAGGCATCGCTGAAGCACCCGAAGATTGGCACATGATGCAGCGGCTGTGGCACGAGGATCGCACCACCGCCCCGGCCCGGCTGTTGTCACGATGAGGATCGGTCTGGTCTGCCCGTACACGTGGGACATTCCCGGTGGCGTGCAGTACCACGTCCGCGACCTCGCTGAGACTCTGATGGGCCTGGGTCACCAGGTACAGGTTCTCACCCCGGCCGACGACGAGGACAGTCTTCCGCCGTACGCCACCTGTGCGGGGCGAGCAGTCCCCATCCGGTACAACGGGTCGGTGGCCCGATTGCAGTTCGGGCCGGTGGCCGCCGCACGGGTACGGCGCTGGCTCAGAAGTGGGCACTTCGATGTCTTGCACGTGCATGAACCCGCCGCGCCGAGCCTGTCGCTGCTGACCTGCGTACTGGCCAGAGGCCCGATCGTGGCGACTTTCCACGCCGCCACCGTCCGCTCGCGCTGGCTCTCGGCGGTCGGTGGTGTCCTGCAGCCGTTTCTGGAACGGATCTCGGGACGGATTGCGGTGTCGGACCTGGCCCGTCGGGTCCAGGTCGAACACCTGGGCGGTGATGCCGTTGTCATCCCGAACGGCGTCGACGTGGCACGGTTTGCCTCAGCCGCGCCCTTACCGGGCTTCCCGCGGGCCGGACCGACCATCGGGTTCCTCGGCCGCTTCGACGAACGCCGCAAGGGACTGCCGGTCCTGCTCGAAGCGCTGGCCCGGATCGCGCCGCACCATCCGGACCTGCATCTGCTGGTAGCCGGTCGAGGGGACGTAGCAGGCCTCTACGACGACCTCCCGGACGCTCTTGTGGACCGGGTCACCGTGCTCGGTGAGATCTCCGAGGACGACAAGGCCCGGATGCTCGCCTCGATCGACATTTATTGCGCGCCGAATCTGGGTGGTGAGAGCTTCGGCGTCATCCTGGTCGAGGCCATGGCCGCGGGTGCGGCCATCGTGGCCAGCGATCTCGACGCCTTCCGACGCGTGCTCAACGACGGTGCGGCCGGGATGCTGGTGGCCCGTGGCAGTACCACCGCGCTGGCCGACGGGCTTTCTCAGCTCCTTCGCGATCCGCAGCGACGAGCTGCCCTGGTGGAGGCCGGCCGGGTCGCCGTGCGCGAGTACGACTGGCCGGTCGTCTCGGCGCGCGTGCTGGCTGTCTACGAGACGGTGGTGTCACGAGTCGGTGGCGAGGTCGTGGTCACCACCGAGCGTTGACGCCTCGTGGCTGTCCGTTGGGGGGCCCGGAAGGCACCTTCGCTGAGGATGGTGGTGGCCAAGGGCCTGACCCAGTCGGGTCCTAGTCCCACGTTCTGCTGACAGTGGCGGAGCTCCC
>JALZDV010000146.1 GCA_030862345.1 Actinomycetota bacterium
ACGGCGACGTCGTAGTCCCCGCAGCGGCGGACGTCCTCCACGTAGGGCGCCTTGAGGAAGGTGTTGATGCCCGCGAAGTGCGGCAGCTCGCCGCGGGAGAAGGTGGGGATCCGCTTGTCGACGATCGAGTCGGCACCGGGCAGGCTCAGCTCCAGTCCGCGGGCCATCTCCTGCTCCCACCTCGTGGTGGGCAGGCCCGCCTCGGCCTGCATCGCGTAGCGGGCCTCGGGTCCGTAGTTGTCGTGCAGTTCGCTCATGCGCGCTGGCCTCCACGGTCAGCGTCCGGCGGGCAAGGCAGCCGGGCGCGGCTGGCCTCCCGGGCTTTTGTCCCGCCGTGGAGCGTGCGGTGTGGCCGCCCGCCTGCACCTCTCGGACCAGACCAGCCCCGTCGAGGGAGCGGAACCCTAGGTGCGCCTCACCGGTGGAGTGAGTCGAAACCATCAGACGACACCACTGTGATCGCGCTGTAACCACCGCGTTGCAGTCGCATCACCTGCCCGAGTGAGTAATGCAGCCAAGCCCGTCTCGGCGTGAGACGGGCTGGCGCCGCCCGCCACTGTCGGTCGCTGGCGAGAGACTGCCGTCGTGTCACACTGGAGGTCGAGGTCGAAGCGGAGGTGGCAACTGTGGCCGCGCCCCAACCCGGACCTGCGATGCACATCGGCCCGTGGACGCTGGACGAGTGGCTGGCGCTGCCCGAAGGCCCGCCCTACACCGAGCTCGTCGATGGATTGCTGGTATGAGCCCGGTCTCGGCGTACCGGAACCAGCGGTTGACGGTGCGGCTGTGGCAGCAGCTCGACGCGGCTGCACCGGCGGAGTACGAGGTCATGCCGGAGTCGAACGTGGCGCTGGGAGGAGACCGGGCGCTGATCCCGGACTTCTGCGTCATCGACCGGCCGGGGCTCGAGGGCGTCATTCTCTCGGCCCGGCACGTAGTGCTCGTCGGCGAGATCGTCTCGCCGTCCACCCGCGTCTACGACCGGACCACCAAGCGTGCGCTGTATGCCGAGGCCGGGGTTCCCTATCTGCTCATGGTCGATCCGGGCTGTCAGCCACCGTCGGCGGTGTGCTACGAGCTGCTGGACGGCGACTACGTTGAGCGTGTCCGCAGCGAGAATGGGCTCCTGCGGCTCGACCGGCCGTTCCCGGTCCGGCTTACTCTCACGCTTTCCGACCCCCCAACGGCAGGCTGACCACCTCGCCCCCTCCTGTATGGGCAGATCACCATGGGTTGCGGCTGGAATGACCGACTAGACCCGAACGTCGAAGCGCCCGTCCGATTATCCGCTCACGCTCCCGCGCGGCGGCGAGCAAGGTCCGTGTGCAGCTCGGCGACAGTTGCCCCAGGATCACCGGATTCGAGGCTGGTGAGACTCTCGGCAATCCGTCCGACGGCCCCCTCGTCGCTGAGGACTTCCACCGTGATTTTGCGCCCCTCAAGGTCATCGATCGATACCATCACGAACTGCTCCTAGTAGCGTCAGCCATGATCGCCTCGCGTGCAGGGCTCAGGGCAGGAACGGGTTGCGCACCGTCACGCCGTCGATGCACTGTCCATGACTCAGGTCCTCCGACCACAGAACGGAACATTCAAGCGCAGCCGCGCTGCGAATGATCATGGCATCCCAGAAGGACACCTGACTCCGGTGCGCTAGTTCGGCCGCGTCGATGACGTCGTCTCCTTGCGGGACGTGTAGTGGCCAGCGTCGCAAGGCACGCAGGCGATCGAGGGCCACATCATGGCCGAGCGGTTCGGCGATCTTGCGTGTGACATTGACGTAGAACTCCTGGAGCACCTGGATACTGATCGCGCCACGCCGATCTGCACCGAGTGCACCGACGAGTTGCGCCGCACGTTCGTGCCGCGCGCCCGCCGACCGATCATATGCATACAGCAGAATGTTAGAGTCCACGAACTCCAGCCCGTCGGCGACCTCGGACTCGGTTCCTCCACGCGTCATCCGAGCAGAACCCGGTCAGCGCTCGTGGCTGTCGGCTCGAGACCAGGTGACCTGTCCGACACGCATCGGCAGGCCCTCGGCCATCAACCGTTGCTCCTCCTGCCAGAGCCGCTCGTAGTCGTCCGCCTGCCGCGCCAACGATTGCAGGTACTCGGCCACGAGTGCGGACACGGAGGTCTCACGAGCGGCCGCGATGATCCTCGCACGTCGCACGAGCTCCGACGGCAAGGTAAGGGTGATGTTCCTCGTGGCCACGTGAAAAAGTGTAACACGGCTTCACGGCAGGCTTCTACTTGCGCTGACGTGCCGTGTGACGGGGATCTGCTGCCCGAGCTGTGAGCCGCCGCAGGGGATGACTCATCGGCCTCGACCTGCGCGATCGAGTAGCGCGACGACCGCGGCACTGTCCCCGATCGCCAGCAGCAGCCGACCCGGCCCGTCGAGCGCCGAGCAGACCCAACGCAGTCCTGGCTTCTCACCGGCGCCCGTCGTCGGTCCGGTCACGCCCGCACCCACCACCAGCAGTGTCCCGACGGCGCGGCAGCCACCGGTGCCGGCCGGGCCGGCTCGCTGGATGCTGGACGCGGAGGTGGCCGACGGTGCG
>JALZDV010000380.1 GCA_030862345.1 Actinomycetota bacterium
GCTTGGTGCACACCGGCGATCACTTTGACGAGCGTGGACTTTCCGGCCCCGTTGTCCCCGACCAGCGCGACGACCTCACCGGTACGTACGGCGAAGCTGACGTCGGACAGCGCCTGGACCGCGCCGAATCGCTTGCTGACTCCGGTCATCGACAGCACCGGTTCGCCGGTCTGAGCCGCGGGCCGTTCCTGCAGCGTGGCGGTCACGTCATCTCCTCGTGCCGTACGAATCGGCTGTCACAAGATCAAATCCAAACTGAGGGGTCGCGCAGCGGTGCAACTGAGGGTTCGCGCAGCGGTGCGTCCGTGCTGCCGGGTCCACCATCTCGCCGTTATGCGCATAACGGTCACTTTTCGGGCCGGTTCATGACGCTTATGCGCATAACCGCGAAGAGGGGGCTGGCCGCGCCGGGGGCGACCGGAGATCGAACATCATCCGATCGCCCCCGCGCTGATCCGGGTCAGCCTCGCTTCTGCCCGGGTCGGTGCGCTTCTGCCCCGGGTCCGGCCTCGCTTCTGCCCCGGTCAGTGCGCCTGGCTCTGTTGATCAGCCGATGGACCGATCAGGCCACGCCCGCTGCCGCACAGGCGTCGGCGTACGCGTCGGTGCAGATGTCCTCCACCGAGTAGAACCCGTCGGCGACCACCGTGTCGGCGACATTCTCGGCAGTCACGACGATCGGGTCGAAGATGAACGAGTCGACGCCCTGGAAGTCGGTGGTCTCTCCGACGTCCTCACCGTTGACCAGGTTCACTGCGACCTCGGCGGCGGTCTCAGCCTCGATCGCGATCGGCTTGTACACCGTCATGTGCTGCTCGCCGGCCAGGATGCGCTGGATCGCGGCCAATTCGGCGTCCTGGCCGGTGACCGGCGGGATCGTGGTCAGGCCGGCCCCGGTCAGCGCGGCGATGGCGCCACCTGCCTGGCCGTCGTTGGCCGCGTACACGCCGACCAAGGTGGTCGGGTCGATGGAGGCCAGCTGGTCGGTGACGAACTGCTGAGCATTCTCCGGCGACCAGTCCGGATTGTCGTACTCGGCGACGATGGTCAGGTTGCTGCCATCGAGCACGCTGTGTGCGCCGGCCTTGAACTGGCCGGCGTTCGGGTCGGTCGGAGCACCGTTGAGCATCAGGATGTTGCCGCCGGCCGGGACCGCGTCGACGAGTGCCTGAGCTTGGAGTGCGCCGACGGTCTCGTTGTCGAAGGACATGTAGTAGTCGGCACCCTCGATGAACCGGTCGTAGGCGATCACCGGGATGTCGGCTTCCTGCGCCGTACGGACCAGAGCGGTGGCGGCCTCGCCGTCGACCGGGTCGAGCACCATCACGTCGACGTCCTCGCTGATCGCCGTTTCCACCTGCTGCTGCTGGGTCGCGGCGTCCTGGTCCGCGTTGTAGTAGAGGACCTCGCAGTCGTCACACAGTTCGGCGACCTTGCCCTCGAACAGGGGCTTGTCGAAGGACTCGTACCGGGTGGTCTGGGATTCGGGGAGCAGCAGCGCGATCTTCTTGCCGCTGCCGCCGTCGTCGCCGCCCCCACCCCCGCCCTCGGCGTCGTTGGCTCCACAGGCGGCAATGCCACCGAGGCTGATAGCGGACACGGCGAGCAGTACGGCGCTGCGCCGAACGGACTGGGACACATTTCCTCCAGAGGGGGTCGGCATCGGATACGCCGGACGAGCTGTTCGTCGTAGTGTCAGGGTCGAGGCCTTTGTCGTCAAGACTTGAATGAAAATTAGCCAAATCAAGCCGTTTCAAAGATTTAACGTTCGAGACTTGACGAGCGACCCGCGGGGCCTGTCTTATTGCGCGGTGGCCCCGCCTACCGCGCACAGCTCCTCGGTCAGCTTCGTCCGGGCCGGCGGCTCGACCGCTGCGCTGCGGGTGGCCAATCAGCGCCGGGTCATCGATGCGCTACGCACCGGCGATTCGAGCGCCACAATCACCCAGGCAGACATCGCCCGTACGGCAGGGCTGGCGCCGGCGACCGTGTCCAACATCGTCCGGGAACTCCTCGTCGCCGGGGTCCTGGAGACCGTCACCGGCCCGGGACGCGGTACGGCCGTGCGGATCTCGCGCAAGGCCGGGCTGATCGCCGGACTCGACATCGGCCACCGACACCTGCGAATGGCGATCGGGGATCTCGGCGGGTCCGTACTCACCGAGCACCGCGTGCCGCTGGCCCCCGACCACCCGTTCGAGCAGGGCCTGGACCTGGCCGAGGAGATGTTCGAGAAGCTGCTCGGCGAGTTGGGCGCCACCCGATCCGACGTGCTCGCCCTCGGGATGGGCCTACCTGCGCCGATCGACGCCGCCGGCCTGGTGGCCGCCGCGTCGATTCTGCCCGGCTGGGTCGGCGTTGACGCGCGCGCCGAGGCTGCGGCCCGGTTCGGCTGCCCGGTGCATCTGGACAACGACGCCAACCTGGGCGCCCTGGCCGAGCACCGGATCGGCGCCGGCGCCGGCCACGACTGCATGGTCTACCTCAAGGTCTCCTCCGGAGTCGGTGCCGGGCTGATCTTGGGCGGACGACTGTTCCATGGCGGCGGCGGTACGGCCGGCGAGATCGGCCACCTCACCGTCGACTCGAACGGTCCGATCTGCCGGTGTGGCAGCCGCGGTTGCCTGGAGGCGTACACGTCGGTCGGCGCCGTCGGCGACATGCTTGCGGGGCAGCACCCGGGCGCTTCGATGAAGCAGCTGGTGGCTGCGGCTCAGGCCGGTGACGTCGCGGTACGCCGTACGTTCGAAGACGTTGGCTCCCACATCGGTTGGGGCGTGGCGATGCTGGCGAACCTGATCAATCCGACTGCCCTGGTGATCGGTGGTGACATGGCTCAGGCGGGGGATTACCTGCTCGAGTCCGTACGGGACGGCGTACGCCGGCACGCGCTTGCCTCGGTGTCCTCGACCCTGGCACTCACGGTGTCCTCGCTGGGCGACCGGTCCGGCGTGATGGGTGCGCTGCTGCTGGCTCTCGACAACACCGAGTTGACCCTCCCCGCTGCCGCCTCCTGACCGTGGCTCGTAACCGCGGGGTACGACGTGTCATGGCGATCCGACACCAGGGGCGCTCGCCGGCCGCCGCGCGATCCGACTTCGTGCGGGATTTGGGACGCTTGCTTGTCGTTGAACTCGACAGCACGACATGTGCGAACGCCGCCACAATTGCCGAGACGACCCGTCGTCGGGGCATGAGCGAGGCGGGCCCCAGAACAGCTTGACCGTGAGCGGCCAGGTGCGGCTGGGGTGTATCTGGAGCGCTCATGATCACGTCTGCGTGGGCTGACCCGCTCGATCCGGCCTTGAATCCCAGTCGTCGGACGACCACGATGCAGCCCAGGTACGCCGCCGCAAACGCTGGGGAGCTGCGCAGCCGAGGAACCGAGGGGAGGAGCGTCGGTGGACTCGCCGGCCATCACCGCTGGACTGCCGATCGCGCTCGCGATCATCATGTTCGGGCTCGGGTTGACGCTCAGCGTTGCCGACTTCGTACGGGTCGGTAGAGCACCCAGGGCCGCGATCCTGGCCCTGGCCTGCCAGACACTGCTGCTCCCGGCGATCTGCTTCGGACTGGTCATTGCCGTCAACCTCGACCCCCTGCTGGCCGTCGGCATGATGCTGCTCGCTGCGTCCCCCGGCGGAACGACCGCGAACCTGTTCAGCCACCTGGCCGGCGGCGACGTGGCCCTGAATATCAGCCTCACCGCGATCAATTCGGTGTTATCGGTGATCACGATCCCGGTCGTGGTCAACGCGTCCGCGGCGTACTTCCTCGGCTCGTCCACAGACATCGGGCTGCCGGTGGACAAAGTGCTAGGAGTCATCGCGATCGTGCTGGTCCCGGTGGCGATCGGCATGTACGTGCGGCATCGCTTCCCGGAGTTCGCCGAGCGGATGCAGCGCCCGGTCAAGATCGGCTCCGCCGTCGTACTCGCCGCCGTCATCGTGGTGGCATTGGCCGGCGCGTGGGAGGTCTTCCTGGACAACGTCGTTGCCGTCGGCACCGTATCGGTCGTGCTCTGCACGCTGAGCCTGATCATCGGCTACTGGGTGCCGCGCCTGGCTGGCGTGAGCCGCCCGCAATCGATCGCTTCCAGCATGGAGGTCGGCGTACACAACGCGACCCTGGCCATCACGATCGCGGTGACCGTCCTGGACAATGCCGAGCTGTCGGTTGCGCCGGCGATGTACGGCCTGCTGATGTTCTTTCCGGCCGCGGTGGCCGGCTATCTCTTCGCCCGGCACGCCCCTCGGACGTCGGCCACGGACGCGCGCCCGGCCGACATCTAGGCGCGCTTGAGCGGCACCGCTCGAGCCGCACCGCAGCTAGTCCGAAGCAGCCTGCAGCGCCGTCCTGGCGGATACGGCGATATCCGGATTGTCAGTGATCACGCCGTCCACGCCGATCGACAGGAATGCCTCCAGCTCGGCGGCCAGATCCCCGGCTTCGGCCGGATCGTCGCTGGAGCGGAGGTCGGTCGGGAGGAACTCGTTCTCGGCCCGGAAAGTGTAGGTATGCACCAGCAGCCCCGCGTCGTGGGCGTCAGCTGCCAGGGTTGTTGCGCCACCGAGGGAGTCCACGGCGTTCCGGGGGATGATCAGGTCCTTGTCCGGCCCGATGCCATCCGCGTACGTGGCGATCTCCCGAAGGCCCGACTTCGTGACCATGTCGGCATAGTTCAGGCCCTCGCCGCTGGCGACCACGTCGTACGGTGCCCCCGCCTCGAGGATCAGTTGGATGAGTCGCACGTCGAGGAGCCGATTCAATTCGCGCAGGTTCGCGGATTCGAAGGACTGCACGAATATCTCATCGTCTGCGTCATCCAGATCATTCGCTTGCAACGCGGCAATCAGCGGTTCCTCCAGGGAGAGATCGATCGAGTCGTAGTAGGTCGAGTGCTTGATCTCCGGGTAGAGCCCGACGCCAGAAGCCAACGCGAGGTCAAGCACCTCCTGCAGCGTCGGGATCTCGAACTGTCCGTCGTAGGAGGTGTTTGCCTGCCGAGTCTCCCGAAAACGTTCAACAGCGCGCAGCGTCTTTATCTCGGGCAGCGTGAAGTCCTCGGTGAACCATCCGGCCACCGAGCGCCCGTCGATGAGCTTCGTCGTCCGGCGATCAGCGAACTCCGCATGCTCAGCGACATCGGTGGTCTGGCTCAACTCGTTCTCGTGCCGCACGACCAGGACGCCGTCCTTCGTCGACACCAGATCCAGCTCGAGATAGTCCGCACCCATCCGGATGGCCAGCTCGAAGGCAGCCATGGTGTTCTCCGGCCGCTCCCCGGACGCGCCGCGGTGACCGATCACGAGGATCTCGTCGCTGACCGTCGGCTGCGCCGTTGGCCGGTCGGTCGAGTCGTAGCTGAGACCGATGACCACCGCGGCGCCGACCGCCAGGGCGACGGCGACGGTGAGGGCGCGGGCCGCAGGCCCGGGAAGAGCCGGCACCGGAGAAGGCTAGCCGCGGGGCACGCGCCCGGTCGCGGAGGTGCCGCATGGTCGCCCGGGCCATCGCGGGGGCATCGGTAACGGTTTGGACCGGCCGTTGCCACCGTCTGCGGGTTCGGACAGGATGCGTCAGAGGCTGTCTACGTTGCCGTGACAGCCGGTGCTCTCCAGGGAGGCCTTATGAACCGCTCGGTTCGCGCAATCGCCCTCGGCTCCGTCCTTGCCCTCGCCGCGACCGGCTGCCTCGGTGCGGATCCGGCAGAGGAGCAGGACACCGCACGCAACGAGGAAGCAACCGAGGTCAACCTGACGATCGCGGCCAATGCGGTCTCCGGCGGCAAGAACGCCGAGGAGGCCGACTGGATCGAGAACTACGTGATCCCGACCTTCATCGAGCAGCAGGCCGAGGACGGCGTCGAGGTCACGATCGAATTCCAGTCCTCGGGTGTCGACGACGAGGAGTACAAGAGCCGGATCGCCCTGGACCTGCGTACCGGCAGTGGCGCGGACATCGTCTCGATCGACGGCATCTGGGTGGGTGAGTTCGCCGAGGCCGGCTACATCCAACCGCTGACCGACGTGGTCGGCGGCGACCTGGTCGACGAGTGGGAGGGCTGGGAGCAGATCAACGACGCCGTCCAGGCCAACATGTCCTTCAACGACGAGCGGTACGGCGTTCCGGCCGGTTCCGACGGTCGGGTGCTGTTCTTCAACAAGGCGCTCTTCGCTCAGGCCGGACTGCCCGAGGACTGGCAGCCCACCAGCTGGGAGGAGGTCCTCGAGGCCGGCCGAGCACTCCAGGCGATCAGTGGCGTCACGCCGATCCAGCTCAACGCCGGTACGGCCATGGGCGAGGCCACAACAATGCAGGGCGCGCTGCCGGTGCTGGTCGGGACCGGTGCGGTGATCTAGTGCGAACTGATGTGGCTGGGCAACTCCCAGTAC
>JALZDV010000406.1 GCA_030862345.1 Actinomycetota bacterium
GCAACGACGTCTTCGTGCACCACTCGGGGATCGACGCTGGCGGCTTCCGCAGCCTCAACGAGGGACAGCGCGTGCAGTTCGAGATCAACCAGGGCAACAAGGGCCTGCAGGCCACCGGCGTGCGCGCCGTCTGATCCCACCGCTTAACCGGGAGCCCGCTTACCCCTCGGGGAGGCGGGCTCCCGACATATCCACCGCCCTAGCCCACCAGTTCGCTGACTCATCCAACATCACTCAACCATTGCGCCGTAGCCGGTCTGCCAGGCGAGATAGAGCGGCCGGAGGTCGCCGGCGGCGAGTTCGGTGCGGGCTCCGACGATGGCTGACAGCCTTCCCTGGGGGTCGTACTCCCAGTCACCGGAGTTGTTCTCGCTGGTCATGTCGAGTACCAGGAACTTGCTGTAGTCCAGGCTGTCACTTGATCGCCGACACAGTGGTCCTCGGCGACATCGATGTCGAGCAGGTCGCGCGGCAGGGGGAGCATGATCCGGTGCGTTCCCCAGTTGGTCAGATACAGGTGCGCGTCGTAATAGCGCTCCATCATCCGGTTTGGATCGCCCCGAAAGTCGCCCCAATGATACTCGTTGACGAAGCTGGTGGGGTGATCGACGCGCGGGTGGACAGCGAACGCACTTCGGCCTGCTGGCGATCGTCCAGAGACCGGTCGACCGCCAGGAACTCATAGTACTGGTACTCGCTCATCGCCCATCCGGCTGATCGGCACGGGCACAAGGCTCCGCCCGGAAACCCGAGTCGTCCCCCATGTGGATGAACAGGTGTCCCTTGAGCCTTACGTCATCAACCACGGCGGCCCAGCCACGCCCGCTGACCTGGTCACCTTCGTCCACGCCGTCCCAGCTGAACTCGACGCCGGTGCGGCCGTCGCGTTCGGTACTGCGGCAGTCCATCCAGCCACGGACAGCGATGAAGCCGAACTGGCCGGTCCCGTCCCCGGCGAACTCGATAAAGCCAGGTTCGAGGAGGTCGATCGTATCGAGGTCCCACATGTCCATCTCCACGATCCGCCATCGGCCGGTCAGCGGCATTAGTCCTCCACCCTTGTCGCCATCGCGGTGTGACGATAGCCATCCCAAGGTCAATCGATGCGTCGGTGTTTGAATGGCGCTCGTGACGAGCGTGGCGGTGGAGCGGGTACGTCGGTTGATCGACGGGCTGCGGCGCGATCGTCGGATGCACCCGTATCACGGGCGGCGTGAGTATTCCCAGCTGGCGAGGGAGGTCGCTGGCGCGTGCGAGGCGCTGATCGACAGCGAGCCTGCGTCTGTGCCAGCCCTCACGCAGCGCGCGGTCGACCTTGTGACGACGGCGCTGATGTACATGGACGATTCGTCCGGGATCGTGGGCGATGACCTCCATGCGCTGATGGCCGTGCACGCGCGTGCCTGCACTGCGACGCCACCCGATCCGAAGCAGTTGGCGGCGTGGCTGAGGAAGTTGCGGCTCGATGGGCCGGGCTGGCCAGACTTCGAACTGCGCGACTACGCGGCCGCGCTGGGCGACAGGGGCCGAGCCGAACTGGCCCGCGTCGTGGAAGATCGTGCCAAAACAACCGAGTCGGACCTGCTCGGCAGGACACCCTTTGAGATCCGCGTGCTGCGCGAACAGCTCGCCGAGATCTCCGGCAATATCGACCACTACGTCGCCGTGCTGGCCGAAGATCTCTACGCTGCATCCTCTTACCTCAAGATCGTCGACGCACTGCGGAACGTCGGACGCGCAGCTGAGGCCGAGCGCTGGGCGCGACGCGGGCTGGGGATCGGCAACCCGATCGACCAAAGCAAGCTTCGCGACACCTACGTGAACTTGCTGCTCGAACGCGGCGCCACCAACGAAGCGTCCACCATGCGGTGGCAGCTATTCGACCAGCACCCAACCCAGACCCACTACAACGACCTGCGCCGCACCGCCGAATGCACCGGTGATTGGCCCGGCCTACGAGATAAGGCGATCAGGCGGCTGCGCGATGCCACCACTGGGCAGCCCGCCTTCGCCGACCACCTCATCGGCGTACTCCTCGACGAGGGCGAACTCGACGATGCGTGGCAAACGGCAGTCGACCACACCAACAGCCTACCTGAGTCACGCTGGAATCAGCTTATCGACCTGCGTCAACCCACCCACCCCCGGGACGTGATCGAGCCCTGGCAACAGCTCATCCAGCGGCGACTGCACGCCAGCACCGACAAGTACCGGTACAGCAAAGCCATCAAGATGCTCCGGCAACTCCGCGATGCCTACCGAGCCACGGATGACACGCCCGGCTTCGGAACATACCTCGACCGTCTACGAGACCGTCACAAACGCAAGACGTCATTCATCGCCAAGCTCGACCGCGCCAACCTGTAACGCCTCGATATGCCCTACCGCGTCGGCAACTCGCCGCTGGTCTCCATCGTCAGCATTTCGGCGGCCCGACAGGGAACCTCATACGGGAACGCCTCAGCTCGAAGGTATCCATATGACACGTCCAATAGAGATTCCCGCACAGCGGCCCTACGCGGGACGCCCCTGGAGCGTGGCATGAGTGTTGACATCCAGGCCTAACGACATGTCTTTGGTCGACACGCCACCAGATCAACCGACACCGGCTCCGTTCATGCCAGTGC
>JALZDV010000408.1 GCA_030862345.1 Actinomycetota bacterium
GGCCCCTTTGCATGTCGTCGGCGGTGTTCGGGTCAGGCTGTGGTGACCTCGCCGGTGTCGGGATAGATGAGGTCGGCGGTGGCCTGGTTTTGCTCCGCTCTGGCAGATGCGGCGGCGAGGTGACGGCCGGCAGATTGCTTGAGCCGGTAGCTGTCGCCATTCATGGTCAGGATGCTGACGTGGTGGGTGAGCCGGTCGAGCAGCGCGCCGGTGAGCCGCTCCGAGCCCAGAACCAGCGTCCAGTCCTCGAATGGCAGGTTCGAGGTCACTATGGTCGAGCCGCGCTCGTAGCGCTGCGAGAACGTCTCGAACGGCAGCTCGGCCCCGGTCGGCGACAGCGGCACGTAGCCGAGCTCGTCGATGATGAGCAGCTTCACCGCCTGCAAGTCACGTTGGAGCTTGAGCAGGCGCCGCTCGTCGCGCGCTTCCAGCAGTTGGTTGACCAGCCCGGCGGCCGTGGTGAACGCGACCGAGAACCCCTTCTGGCAAGCCGCCAGACCCAGCGCGAGTGCGACATGGGTCTTGCCGGTGCCGCTGTTGCCGAGCGCGATGATGTTCTCCCGACGCAGGATGTACTCACAACGCGCGAGCTCGAGCACGATCATTTTGTTGAGCCCGGGGATGGCGGTGAAGTCGAATGTGTCGAAGCTCTTCACCGCCGGGAACCGCGCGGCCCGGATCCGCCGTTCGACCGTCCGGCGCTCGCGGTCGATCAGCTCGAGCTCGATCAGTCGCAGCAGGTAGCGGGGATGATCGACGCCGTCGCGGGCGCACTCCCGCGCGACCTTATCATACTCGCGCAGCACGGTCGGCAGCTTCAGCTGCTTGAGATGGTGGGCGAGCAGCACCTGCGGCGTGCCACCCGTCGTTCCCGCCGGCATCGTGCCGCCGGTTGGCCGGGTCACGCCGCCAGTTCCGGCAGGAGGACCGCATAATCGGCGGCCGAGGTCATCTTCACCGCCATCTGCGGCAGATGCGGGTAGGTCGCCAGATCGAGACGGGCGGGCCGCCGCTCGAGGCGCGCCAGCGCGATCAGCTTGACCGCATCGAAGCCGATAGCGCCCAGCCGGATCGCTTCGGTGACCGCGAACGTCACGCTCTCCTGGGGCATCGCCTCTATCAGCCGCAGCACCTGGATGAACTCACGCTTGCCCCGGGTGCCCATGCGGGCCTCAAGCAAGTGGCGCAGATGCTGGAACACCTCCGGCAGGTTCCAGCTCTGCAGCGCCGCCGCCTGGTCGAGCGCGTTCGGCTTGGCCTCGATCAGCGCGAGGTAATGCAGCGGATCGGCGACGAACTCGCCCTCGCCATAGGCCCGCTTGTGTCGGGCAATCTCTCTACCCCCGCACAGGATCACGACCTCGTCGACGGACCCCTTTACCAGCACGTCCTGGAACCCGTGGGTCGTCGGCACCGAGTAGTCGTTGCAGCGATAGCGGACGAGCGCGGTCGACGAGACCCGGGCCGCACGCTTCTCGCACGGTTCCAGCGGCACCACGGGCAATCCGCGCAGCACCGCAAGATCAGCGACGAGCCGCTCGCCAATGGTCTCGGAATGCCGTCCGGCGCGGTCGCGCTGGCGGGTGCGGCAGCATTCAGCCAGCAGGGCGTTCAGATCCTCGAAGCTCGCCGCCACCGGGATCGGGGTCAGGAATTTGGCGCGGGCGTATTTGACCAGCCCTTCAACCTTGCCCTTGTCGTTGCCCTTGCCCGGACGTCCGAAGCGATCGGCAAACAGGTAGTGGCTGACCAGCTCGGTGAACGCCCGCGTCCGCTCGCGCCTGCCGTCGCCGCAGATCTTGGCCACCGCGATCTTGAGGTTGTCGTAGAGGATCGACAGCGGCACCCCGCCCAAGAACGCAAACGACGCGATGTGGCCGTCGAGGAACGCCTCGGTCGTCTCGCACGGATACGCCTTGACGAAGCAGGCGTCGGACTGCGGCAGGTCCATGCAGAAGAAGTGGATCGTCTGGCGCACACCGCCGATCACGCCCACGGCCTCGCCGAAGTCCACCTGCGCATGCCCCGGCGGGTGCGCCAACGGCACGAACGTCTCCCGCCCGCGTGCTCGGCCGATCCGCACGTAATCCTTCACCACCGTGTAGCTGCCGGCAAAGCCATGCTCGTCGCGCAGCCGCTCGAAGATCCGCTTGGCCGTATGCCGCTGCTTCACCGGCGCGGTCTGGTCAGCGTCCAGGATCGCATCGATCACCGGCAGCAGCGCACCGAGCTTCGGCTTCGAAATCGGCAGCGTCCGCGTGTAGCCAGGCGGCACTGAGAACCGGCACATCTTCAGCACCGTCTCGCGGTTCAGACCAAACACCCGCGCCGCCTCACGACGGCTGTGGCCCTCAACGAACACGAAGCGCCGAACGGCGGCGTAGACCTCCACGGCAAACATCCCCGGCCGTCCCCAAAGGGGCCCAGCCTAACCAATGGCCGGATTTTACTCCGGCCGCGTCAGCACAGCACCGACGCTCCATTGGCCTGGTTTGTCACCGCCCTACAC
>JALZDV010000156.1 GCA_030862345.1 Actinomycetota bacterium
CGATCAGCGCGAAGATCGCCGGCACCGCTATCGCAGTGAGCTTGAGCCAGTATTGGAATGCCTGCACGAATGTGATCGAGCGCATCCCGCCTTTGGCCACGTTGACGGTCACGACCGCACCGACGACGACCGCCCCGACCCAGTACGGCGCACCGGTCAAGGTCCGCATCGTCAGCCCCGCACCCTGCAGTTGCGGCAGGAGGTACAGCCAGCCGATCACCACCACGAAGAACACCGCCCAGCGGCGCAGCGGACGCGACCCCAGCCGTGCTTCGGCGAAGTCCGGCAGCGTGAACGCCCCCGAGCGACGCAGCGGGGCAGCCACGAACAGCAGCAGCGCCAGGTAGCCGGCGGCGAATCCGACCGGGTACCACAGCACGTCCGCCCCGTACTTCATCACCAGACCGGCGACGCCCAGGAACGACGCCGCAGAGAGGTACTCGCCGCCGATGGCCGAGGCGTTCCATCCTGGACTGACCGACCGGCTGGCGACCAGGAAGTCCGATGTCGTACGGGAGAAGCGCAGTCCGTATGCGCCGATGGCGACCGTGAGGACGGTGACGAGGATGACCGCGGGAAGCGCGTACGGGCTCCCGCTCATGTCTGTCGCGCTCGCTTGGTCACGAGTCGGTCCCGACTGCCTTGCTGAAGTCATCCTCTATGCGTTCGGCCTGTCGGACATGCAGCCGACCGACCACGTACAGCAACGGATAGGCCAGCACGCCGAGCAGCAACCAGGGCAAGCGCAGACCCAGCACATACACGTCGGCCAGCGACGGGAAGAGGGCGAATGCGATCGGCAGGCTGCCCAACAGCAGGATGACGACACCGGCCAAGCTCAGGGCAAGCGCCAACTGGGCGCGGACGAGGCCGCGGATCAGCACCTCGCCTACCTGGGTCTGTTCCTCGAGCTCCAGACGCGAGTACGCCGGGCGCCTTGACGCACGACCGGCGAGATCGACACGGACGCGTCGGGGCCGTCCCCCCTCAGCGGTCAGCGGGTCCATCCGGCCTTCGCGGTCCGGACGAGACGGTCCTTGAGTTCGCGGGTGTGCCGGCGGCTGACTGGAAGCTCGTGGTTGTCCACGATGACGACGTACCCGCTGGGTGTCAGTCGCAGCTGGGTGATCAGCCGCAGCGCCACGAGATAGGAGCGGTGGATGCGGACGAAGCCGGCCTGAGACCAGCGATCCTCCAATGTGGACAGCGGGATGCGTACGAGATGGCTGTCCTGCTTGGTGTGCAACCGGGCGTAATCCCCCTGGGCCTCGACCCAGCGCACCGATGAACGCGTCAGCATCGTGGTTATGCCGGCCAATTCCACCGGAATGACCTCGTCCTCCGGCGCCGGTGACACGGCATCCCGGACCACCTGCACGCGGCGCAGCGACTCGTCCAGGCGATCGGCGCGAACCGGCTTGAGCAGGTAGTCAACCGCCCCGAGGTCGTACGCGTCGACGGCCCGGTCGTCGTGGGCGGTCACGAACACCACTGCCGGTGGGCGGGCAAAGTTCACCAGGACCTTGCCCAGCTCCAGCCCGTCGAGGCCAGGCATGCGGATGTCGAGGAAGACGACGTCGAAGCCGATCTCGTGCGGTCCACCATCCTGCATCGCACGCAGGGCATCGCTCGCGTTGTTGGCCGTGATGACATCGGAGACGGAGCTGTGCGATCTGAGCAGAAAGGCCAGTTCGTCGAGCGCCGGAGGCTCGTCATCGACCGCAAGCACCCGCATGGCGGTCACCATGCCACTTCGCAATGCCAACCGGACCATCCACATCCCCGGCGGGCCACCACGATCCCCGCCCACTAGCTGGGATCAACCGGCTCGGACCCCGGCGGCGAACTTCGGGATCCGCAGACTCACCTTCGTACCCGCGCCCAACGCTGTCTCGACCACGAGTCCGTAGTCGTCACCGAACACCGAGCGCAGCCGATCGTCCACATTGCCCAGCCCCACGTGCTCGCGGCCGTCGGTGCCGTCCTCGGAGGTCAGCTCCCGCAGCCGGTCCGGATCCATCCCGACGCCGTCGTCCTCGACCGTGATCAGGCACTGCGCCCCGGCATCCTCGGCCCGGATCGAGATCGTGCCGACGCCCGATTTTCCGGCCAGACCGTGTCGGACAGCGTTCTCCACCAGCGGCTGCAGGGACAGGAAGGGTACGGCGACCGGCAGCACCTCCGGCGCGATCCGCAGGGTCACCTGCAGGCGCTCCCCGAACCGGGCCCGCTCGATCAGCAGGTAACGCTCGATGTTGCCGAGTTCCTCGGCCAGCGTCGTGAAATCGCCGTACTGCCGGAAGCTGTAGCGGGTGAACTCGGCGAACTCCAGGAGCAGCTCCCGGGCCCGATCCGGGTCGGTACGTACGAACGAGCCGATGGCTCCGAGGGTGTTGTAGATGAAGTGCGGGCTGATCTGGGCCCGCAACGCTTTGATCTCGGCGCGGGCCAGCCGAGCCCGGGACTGGTCGAGCTCGGCGAGCTCGAGTTGGGTGCCGACCCAGCGTGCGGTCTCCAAGGCGGCACGGACGAGGCCGGCGCCGGGCGCCTGCCAGGTCAAGGCGATCAGGGTGCCGGTGATCCGGTCCTCGAGCGCGATGGGGGCGACTACCGCGCCCCGGAGCAGGCAATCCGGCTGACCGCAGTCCAGATCGGCGGCCTTGGCAACCGCCGGCCGGGCGGAGTCCAGAGTGCTCGCGGCCAATTCCATGATCGTGTCGCGGTGATGCGAGCCGAGACCCTCCCAGGCCAGGACCGCCTCGGTGCTGGTGATCGCGAGCGCGGGGGTACCCAGCAGTTGGCGCAGGTGTCTGATCGACTTGCCGGCCGAGGCTTCGGTCAGGCCTTGGCGCAGCGGCGGGGCGGCCTGACTTGCCGCGTGCAGCGCGTCGAAGGTCATCCTCTCCTCGGTGCTGGAGAAGCCCCGCGAGGAGCGGTAGCGCACCACGCCCCAGAGCAGCGCGGCGGCCACGACTACCAGGCCGATCCCCACCAGCGCCGTCTCCACGCGTGGATGGTCCCCCAGCACCGCCGTGCAGGCCACCCCCGCAGCACTCGACCTGACTCCGGGGCCTCCTCGGAGAGCGAATCCGGAGTGGCACCCTGGTGTGGTGAGCATGAGCAGTGGTTCGGTCAAGACAGCCGTCCGTACCGGCAGTGCGATGGCACTCGGCGCGGCAATCACCTGGGTCGGTCGGGCAGCCTGGGGGCTGCCGGTGGCGATGGGCGCACCACCGTCCGCGCTGCGGCGGGTGACCGAGAGTTCGCCGCACTTCGAGGACGGCAAATTCGTCAACTCCGAGCGCAGCCCGGTCATCACCGCGCTGGACGGCGCCTCCATCGTCCGCGCCTGGCTCGGGCGCGACGAGCGAGGTCGCCCGGCAGGAGCGGTGCCGCTGGTCTCCCCGGGTGCTGCTCCCGACGTTGCCGCTGCGCTCGCCGCGACCTGGTACGGCCACGCCAGCGTTCTGGTGGAGGTCGACGGCCAACGGGTGCTGCTCGACCCGGTCTGGGGTGACCGCGTCTCCCCGTCGCCGACGGTCGGCCCGCGTCGGCTGCACCCACCGCCGGTCTCGATCGAGGACCTTCCGCCAGTGGATGCCGTGCTGATCTCGCATGATCATTACGACCATCTCGATCTACCGACGGTCCGCAGCCTGCTCCGTACCCAGACCGCGCCGTTCGTCGTACCGCTGGGCGTCGGAGCGCACCTGCGCCGGTGGGATGTGCCGGTGGGCCGGATCATCGAGCTGGACTGGGGCCAGCACGCCGATGTGGCCGACCTGCGACTGACCTGTACCGAAGCCCGGCACTTCTCCGGGCGAGGGCTGACCCGGGACAACACCCTGTGGGCCTCGTGGGTGATCCGCGGGCCGCAGAACCGGGTCTACTTCGGCGGTGACACCGGCTACACCGCCGGGTTCGCCGACATCGGCCGCCAGCACGGGCCGTTCGGGCTCACCGTGCTGCCGATCGGGGCGTACGGCGCGCAGTGGCCGCACATCCACATGAACCCGGAGGAGGCGGTACGGGCACACGGCGATCTCGGCGGGGATGTGCTGCTGCCCATCCACTGGGCGACCTTCGACCTGGCCTTCCACGCCTGGGCCGAGCCAGTACAGCGGCTGTGCGTGGCCGCGGCCGAGGCCGGCGTCGCACTGGCCCTGCCGCGGCCCGGCGAGCGGATCTCGAACGCTGACGCCCCGCCGACCAAGGACTGGTGGACCGCCCTCGCCCAACCGTGAGTCATCAACTGACTTCGCGGTTATGCGCATAAACGTCAACTCTCGCGTGGTTCGCTCTCGGTTATGCGCATAAACGTCAACTTCCGCGTCGTTCGCTCGCGGTTATGCGCATAACCGTCAGGGAATCTGGAGCCAAACGGGACGTTATGCGCATAACCGTCAGGGAACAGTCCAAGCCGAGCTCAGCGGAGGAGTTTGGACATCCGGCGGTCGGCCAGTGGTTTGCCGCCGGTCTGACAGGTCGGGCAGTACTGCAGTGAGTTATCGGCGAAGGACACCTCGCGGATCGTGTCGCCGCAGACCGGGCAGGGCAGCCCGGTACGGGCATGGACGCGCAGACCCGACCGCTTCTCCGACTTCAGCGTGGCCGCGCCCTGACCGATCGAGCGGTTGACGGCGTCGATGAGTTCCTCCTGCATGGCGGCATGCAGGCGCCCGACGTCGGCGGCCTCGAGCCGGTCGGTCATCTTGAACGGTGACAGCTTCGCGGTGTGCAGGATCTCGTCGGAGTAGGCGTTCCCGATGCCGGCCATCACCCGCTGGTCGGTCAGCGCACCCTTGAGTTGGACGCGCCGCTGCGCCAGCAGCGCGGCGAGCTCGCTTTCGGTCAGCGACAGGGCGTCCGGGCCCAAACGCGCTACGCCGGGCACGTGCGCCGGATCCCGTACGACATAGATCGAGAGCCCCTTGCGAGTCCCGGCTTCCGTCAGGTCGAACCCAGCCCCGGCCGACGGACGTTCGTCCGAGTCGTCCCGCTCGGCAAGGTGTACGCGCATCGCCAGCGGCCCCTTGCCCGGCCGCGGCGGCGCGGCGGGCATGTCCTTGCGCCAGTGCAGCCAGCCACCACGGGCCAGGTGCACGATCAGATGTAGGCCGCTGACGTCGAGGTCGAGGAACTTGCCGTGCCGAGACGCCCCGGTGATCTCCAGCCCGGCCAGGGAAGTGTGCGGCGGGTCGAAGGTCTTGAT
>JALZDV010000020.1 GCA_030862345.1 Actinomycetota bacterium
GCGCTCGCCCACGCCGACCCGGCCGGTGACCTCGCCGCCGTCGCCGTCGCACTCGACGCGACGATGGTGATCGCGGGGCAGAACGGTCGGCGGCAGGTGGGCGCCGAGGAGTTCTTCGTCGACTACCTCACCACCGCAATGGCGGACAACGAGGTGCTCACCGAGATCCGGGTGCCCAAGCACACCGGGTGGGGCAGTTCGTACGAGAAGTTCAGCCGGGTTGCCCAGGCCTGGGCCATGGTCGGTGTCGCGGCACTGGTACGGCGCGACGACGGGCCGATCGCCGAGGCCCGGATCGGGCTGACCAACATGGGGCCAACTCCGATTCGCGCCACGGCAGTAGAACAGGCCTTGGCCGGCGCCGAGAACGATGACGCGGTCGCGAGTGCGGCTGCGCATGCTGGTGCGGGTGCTGCCCCCGGCAGTGACCTCAACGCCCAGGCGGACTATCGCACGCACCTAGCGACCGTGCTCACCAAGCGCGCAGTGCTGGCCGCCATCCAGGGATAGCGCCGGACGAGTTCGGACGAGATCACTGGCGGGGGCAGACATAAGGTGACCAGATGCAGCTAGAACATTCCTTCACGGTCCCCGTCCCGGTCGACGATGCGTGGCACGTGCTGCTCGACATCGAGCAGATCGCGCCTTGCATGCCCGGCGCCGTCCTCGACTCCGTCGACGGCGATGACTTCACCGGCCGGGTCAAGGTCAAGCTCGGCCCAATCAGCCTCACGTACAAGGGAAAGGCGTCTTTCGTGAGAAAGGACGAGGCGAACCACATCGCGGTCATCGACGCCGCCGGTAAGGATCAGCGCGGCAACGGTACGGCGGCAGCCACTGTGACCGCGACGCTGAGATCCGAGGGGAGTTCCGCGACCCGGGTCGACGTGCAGACCGATCTCAACATCACCGGCAAGCCCGCCCAGTTCGGCCGCGGCGTCATGGTCGACGTCGGCAACAAGCTGATCGGTCAGTTTGCCACGTGCGTGGAGGGCAAGCTCAGCGGTGGGGACTCCGACCAGGGCGCCGATCGCAGCGAGTCGACCGATTCATCAGCTGATGGCGGCGCCGCCGTCGCCTCTGGGGTCACCGGTGGTAGGGCCGGCTCGGCCGCTGGCGATGGTGCGGCTGCCGCGCCCGCGGCTGGAGAGGCTGCTGCCGATGAGGGGGCATCCGGTGGGCGACATGCCGCGGAAACTGCAGCCGCTCCCGCCGTGGCGGGCAGCCCGGGCAATCCAGTGATGCAACCGGTCACCAGCACCTCGCGGCCCCGTGCTGTACCAGCTCGCGAACCTGAGCCGATCGATCTGCTGGAGGTGGCCGGTGGCAGCGTGCTGACCCGGATCGGCGTACCGGCGGCCGGCCTAGGGGCCGCCCTGCTGATCCTGCTCTACATCATCCGCAAGATCCGCAGCTAGCCCGACCCGTTCCGTCAATCCCGCGGTTATGCGCATAACCGCGGGATGAGGCCCCGAATTTTGACGGTTGTGCGCATAACCGCGATTTGTCCGTCCGATCCGGAGGTCCGAGCCGGAAATCCGGTGTCGGAGCCGGACCGTTCTTCGCACTGCCGCTGGCGTTCGTCGCGTCAGGGGTCGAGGCGATCGGCGTTGGCGTGGATCGCGTCGAAGACATACTGCGTCAGACCTGGCGCGATCTTCTCGTAGGTGGCGGTGAACCGCTCGTCGGCGAGATACAGGTCCGCCAGGATGCGATGCATCTCCACCGGGCAGTCGTAGAACCATCGTGAGATGTGCTGACGAGCCTGCTCTGCGCCATCCATGGCCTCGGACGAGGTCGCCGAAAGACCCGCTTTCATGGCCGCGACCAGCATGTTCGTCGCTGCTTCGCCTTCGGCCTTGATGGTCTGCCAGTCCTGCTTGGTGTATTTCTTCGTCCGGGCCGCCGACTGCCGGTAGGCGTGCGTGTCTCCCCACCGCTGCTGGACTTCATCCGCGTGCTCGTCGGGATCGAAGTCGCCGAAGACCTCCAGCTTCTCGGCCGGTGTGAGTCCGGTGGTTCCCATGATGTGTGCCTCCAAAGTCGTGTCGATTGCGGACACGATGCGCCGCAATCTCTCGATCCGCTCGCTCAGCAGTGAGCGCTGACGGAGCAGGTGTGCCCGTAGGTCGATGTCCGGCTCGTCGAGAACGGCGCGGATCGCGTCGAGCCCGAAGCCGAGCTCCCGATAGCCCAGTATCTGGGCCAGCCGGTCAGCATCTGCTTCGGTGTAGCACCGATATCCCGCGGCCGTTCGCTGACTGGGTCGGAGCAAACCGATCCGGTCGTAGTGGTGCAGCGTTCGAACGGTCACGCCGGCCAGATCGGCAAGCTCGCCGATCGAGAAATCCTGCTCCGTCGTGGTCATTACGGCGAAGGTAGAGCCTGACGTTACGTCAGGGTCAAGAAGTTATCCTCCTGCTCAATGTGTGCTGTGCGGGCGGCTCAGCGGGGGCAGCCGGAAGCCATCGGCCACGATCGCGGACAACTCGAGGAACGATTGCTCGGTGGGCCCGTCAAGCTGCGTCATGTCGATGATGCCGCCGGTGACCAGGTGTCGGTCGTACGGGATCTCGACAACGGCACGCACGCGAGACAAGAAGTGATCGCGCAATCGCAGCATGTCGAGTTCCTTGCTGGCCGGTCGTACGGTCGAGATGATTGCCACAGCGCGGGAGACCAACTCGCCGTGACCGTGTGCGATGAGCCAGTCGAGGGTTTTGCTGGCCCGGCTGGCACCGTCGACGCTGGGCGACCCGACGACGACGAGAGAATCGGCGATGGCCAGCGTCCCGGACATCGCCGAGTGCAGCAGGCCGGTGCCGGAGTCGGTCAGGACGATGTTGAAGTACCGAGCCAAGACGTCGGCGACGGTTCGGTACTCGACCTCGCTGAACGCCTCGGACATCTCGGGGTCCTGCTCGGAGGCCAGCACCTGAAGCCGGGCGGCGAGCGAGGTGAATGACGAGACGTCGGTGAAGGACCGAATCGAGTCCAGGTTGTCCAGCAGATCGCGGACGGTCACCTCGACCTGCCCGGTCAGCCGCTCGGCGAGCGTTCCGGCATCGGGATTGGCATCCAGGGCAACCACCCGGTCCCCCCGGTGCTCGGCGAGGGTCAGCCCCAGTCCGGCGGTGGTGGTGGTCTTGCCGATCCCACCCTTCAGCGACACGACTGCGATGCGATGGCAGCCGCGAACCGGCGCCGTGGCCCGCTCGATCAGGTTGCGCCTGTTCTGTTCGGCTTGCGACAGTCCGGGATTGACCGCACCACCTGTCACGGCGTGGACCATCTTGCGCCAGCCGACTCTGGGCACTGCCGCAGCGGGCTTGACCAGAGAGCCGGCGTTCAGGGCGGCAGCGGACATGTGCTGGGGCATGGGAGGTGCTTGCTGGCCGGTCGGCTGCCAGCCCTGCCCCGGGTTGGATTGCGGTGTCCACTGCTGCGGCGGCGTAGGGCTCGGCGGCGCCACTGCCGTATCCGCCGCCCAGTGCGATTGAGAACCGGGGGGCTCGGACTGTTGGCCGCCGTACGGGCCGCCGAAAGGCGGCGGGCCGTAGGACTGCCCGGTGTCCTGCTGACGTGGGGCCGGGGTGGTTTGACTCGGATATCCGGCCGGAGGAGGTGGAGGTGGCGGCTGGGGAGGCGTCGCCTCCTCGGTCCGGGCGAGGGTGTCCGAGCTCCAGTCGAAACCGCTCGGGACGTCGGTCGTCCACGGCTGAACCGGCGGGTCGGCATGGGAGGGCGAGTGTTGGGAGTGGTTCGCGACCGAGCTGGCCTGGCCACAACCCGAGGCAGAGCCCGCGTTGCGCCAACTCGGTTCGGCCGGCGGCGCGGGTATCGGCGCGCGAGTTGACCACAACGGCTGGTCATTGGAAAGCGGAACCACATGCGAGAGCGCGTCTTCCGGCCGATTCCGAGAACCCGGCGTGTCCTGCTGCCCGCCAATGCTGGCGAACGAGGCCGCCCATCGATCGGCATCTGTGATGCGGATCTGTTCGCTGCCCTCGACGGGATCCCTACCTGCGGCGGTTTCGTCCTTCGGGGCGGGCCAGGGTGCCCGGCCGATGTCGGCATCGGAATCGGTATGGTCCGCTGAGTCCTCGGCCGCCTGCTCGGTGCCGGGTGCATTGGCCACGAAAGGGCCTCCAGGTTCATCGTCGAAGCATGAGATGTCCCCCGCGCAGCGCACTTCTGCGCTCGCGTCAGCCTAGGACAGGGTTCGCACGCACACCCAACCCGCAAGAAAATCGTAGTGGCCCAGCAACCTTGCCCGCCGAGATCCTCTTGCCCAGCGGGTGGTCTGTTCGCGTTGTCGAGGAAGTACCCCACAGGCGCTCACGGGGATCACCTGAACCGCTCGCGAAGCTCCTCGACCAGGCCACGGCAGGCCTCCTCGATCAGATCCAGCACCTGCTCGAACGCCTCCGCGCCCCGGCCGTACGGGTCCGGTACCGCCAGCCCGCGCGCACCGTCCGACACGTAGTCCCGCAGCAGCGCCACCTCGGGTCGATCGGCTTCGGTCTGCCCCAGGAGCAAGTCTTCGATGTCGCGGAGGTTGGCGGTGTCCAAGCCGATCAGCAGGTCATAGTCGACGAGCCGGTCCGCCGTCAGTTGCCGAGCACGGTGCCGACTGCCGTCGTACCCCCGCGCGGCAAGCGCACGGACCGTGCCTGGGTTCGCGGGATTACCGATGTGCCAGTCGCCGGTGCCAGTACTGCTGAGGGTGATCTGCTCGGACAGCTCGGCTTCGTCGATCAATGAGCGAGTGACGACTTCTGCCATCGGCGAGCGACAGATGTTGCCCAGGCAGACGAAGCAGATC
>JALZDV010000027.1 GCA_030862345.1 Actinomycetota bacterium
GCACTGCGTCGCGCGCGGATCGCGGCCACGCCCACCGTACGAGCCGTGGACGGGAATGAGCAGTCCGCGGATGTGGCGGTTTCGGCCGAAACCGCCAGAGATAGGGACCCCGTCGCGATCCCCGACCTTCCGCCCGACCTGCACCCGGAACTGTTCCGCGCCAGTACCCACGGCATGGTGGATTTCTCCGAGGACGTGTCGAGCAAGGACATCATCTCCTCGGCCCGCGAGGGCTACGACTGCGCGGAGCTCGTGAAGCGGTATACGACCGTGACGATGGGGCCGGTCCAGGGCAAGCTCGAGCTGGTCAACGCGGTCGCCGTCCTGGCCGAAGCCACCGGCGCCAGCATCGCCGAGACCGGGACCACGACGTGGCGGCCGATGTATGCCCCGATCACCCTGGGTGCGCTGGCCGGCCGGATCTTCGAGCCGGTTCGCTACTCGCCGATGCAGCCCTGGCATGAGCGCAATGGCGCGGTGCCGATGGTCGCCGGTCAATGGATCCGCCCCGACCGGTACGGCGATCCGGCCGAGGAGGTACGCGCTGTCCGGGAGAACGTCGGGATCATCGACGTGACCCCGATCGGCAAGCTGGACCTGCGTGGCCCGGACGTCCCGAAGTTGCTGAACCAGCTATACATCAACAAGTGGTCCAAGCTGGACGTGGGCAAGGTCCGCTACGGCGTGATGTGTGCCGAGGACGGTGTCGTGATGGACGACGGCGTCACCGGACGGCTATCCCAGGACCACTACTTGATGTCCACGACATCATCCGGCGCGGCAAACGTCTGGGAGTGGGTGGAGAACTGGTTGCAGACGGAGTACCCGGAATGGCAGGTGCACGTCACCCCGGTCACGACGGCCTACGCGAGCATAAACGTTGCCGGGCCACGCTCCCGCGAGCTGATCGCCAGACTCACCGAAGGCGTCGACCTCTCGGCCGCAGCGTTCCCGTACATGCACGTGCGAACCGGTCGGATCGCCGGTGTGGACGACTGCGTGCTGTGGCGAATCGGATTCACCGGCGAACTTTCCTATGAGCTGCACGTACCGGCCGGTTATGGACTGCACGTCTGGGAGAGGCTGCTCGAGCACGGGGAAGACCTTGGCGTGACGGCATTCGGTGTGGAGGCCCAGCGGATCCTTCGCCTGGAGAAGGGGCATCTCATCCTGGGCCAGGACACCGACGGCCTGACCCGCGCCTACAGCGCCGGCCTGGACTGGGCGGTCAAGCTCGACAAGCCCGACTTCGCCGGCAAGCCGGAACTGGTCTGGCAGTCCAGTGAACCCGGTGGTATGCGTCTGGTCGGCCTGCAGCCGTTGGATGGGAAGATCGTGCCGCCGGAGGCAAGCCAGATCGTCCGGCCGGGCGCAGGCAAGATACTCGACATCGTCGGCCGGATCACCTCTAGCCGGATGTCTCCCACGCTGAGTCGGTCGATCTGTCTGGCCCAGCTCGACGCCTCCGTCGCCGCTCCGGGCACGGTCGTGACCGTGCGGCTGCCCGACGGTCGTGACGTCGCGGCCCAGGTAACCGAGCACCTCGCCCACCTCGACCCGGCAGGTGAGCGGCAGCAGCTCGTGACCGCAGCCCCGGACCCGATGCCAGAGGCGATCCGGCGACCGGAGAACCCGTGCAGCCCGATCAGCCCGGAGAGTATCGCCTCGGCCGAGTTGGTCTCCGGCGCTGCCGCGGCTGCTTCAGTGCTCATCACTGATGTATCCGGCCTGGCGAAGTTCGGAATCAAAGCGGAGCCTGACGGCACAGTGGCCGAGGAGCTGGGCACCGAATTCGGCCGGACCAACGCAGTGGCCGACCGCAGTCTGGTCGTCGGTTCCGGTCCGGGGGAGTGGATCGTGCTGGCCGAGCCGGATGTCTCCGCGGACGTGCTCGCCATGCTGGAGTCGGCCGCCAGTGGCTCAGCTGGCCTCGCCTCGGTAGTCGATCTCACCCACGGCCGGGCGCTGATCCGGTTGACCGGACTGCGCTGTGCCGACCTGCTCGCCAAGGTGTGCGGCATCGACTTCTCCGATGACCTGACTCCGAACGGGTCGGCGCTTCGGACATCGGTGGCCAAGCTCGTGACCGACGTCGTCCGCGACGATCAGGACGACGTCCCCAGTTATCTCCTGCACTGCGAGCGATCGTCCGGGAAGTACCTCTTCGAAGCGCTGGTCGATGCCGGAGCCGAGTTCGGCGTCGACAGCGTTCGGTAGCCCGCCGTCAGCCCCCATACGCACTGAGGAGAACCACATGGCCTTTCCGAGTGACCTCGACATCGCTCGCGGGGCAACGCTGAAGCCGATCGACGGCCTCGCCGAGTCGATGGGCTTGCGGCCTGACCTGCTCGAGCCCTACGGGCGCGACGTTCTGAAGATCCGCCTGGCAGCGATCGAGGAGCTGGCCGATCGCCCGAAGGCCAAGTACGTCGTGGTCTCGGCTGTGACCCCGACACCGCTGGGGGAGGGCAAGACGACGACGACCGTCGGGCTGGGTCAGGCGATGAGCCACATCGGCAAGCGGGCGACCGTCGCCATCCGGCAGCCGTCGATGGGTCCCACTTTCGGGATCAAGGGCGGGGCTGCCGGAGGTGGCTACAGCCAGGTAGTGCCGATGGAGATCCTCAACCTGCACCTGACCGGCGACTTTCACGCCGTCACAGCAGCCCACAACCTGCTGGCCGCCATGGTCGACAACCACCTGCACAAGGGCAACGCCAGCGGTCTCGACCTGAACAACATCACCTGGCGCCGGGTGCTCGACGTCAACGACCGCTCACTGCGCAACATCGTGATCGGGCTGGGCTCCCGGATGGATGGGGTCACCAGGCAGACCGGGTTCGACATCACCGCCGCTTCGGAGGTCATGGCGATCCTGGCGCTGACCGTGTCCCTGCCGGACCTGCGTGAGCGCCTCGGTCGGATCGTGGTCGGCTTCACCCCGGACGGGACACCGGTGACCGCCGCGGAGATCGGTGGCGCCGGCGCCATGGCGGTGATGATGCGCGAAGCGATCAAGCCGAATCTGATGCAGACATTGGAGAACACGCCGGTGCTCGTCCACGCCGGCCCGTTCGGCAACATCGCGACTGGCAACTCATCGATCGTGGCCGACCTGATCGGTATCCGGTCCGGTGACTTCCTGATCACCGAAGCAGGGTTCGGGGCGGACATGGGCGCCGAGCGATTCTTCAACATCAAGTGCCGGGCGTCCGGGCTGACCCCGGATGCCGCGGTGGTCGTGTCCACCGTTCGCGCGCTCAAGGCGCACTCCGGGAAGTTCAAGATCGTGGCCGGAAAGCCACTCCCGGACGCGCTGCTTGCCGAGAACCCCGACGACGTGCACGCCGGTGGTGCGAACTTGCGCAAACAGATCGAGAACATCCGCGTCCACGGAGTCTCACCGGTGGTGGCGATCAATGCCTTCCCCGACGACCACGACTCCGAGCACCGGGCGATCATGGAGATCGCGCAGGAGCTGGGCGCCCACGTCGCCGTGGCCAACCACTTCGGTAAGGGGGGTGCGGGCGCCACCGAACTGGCCGAGGTGGTCGCCGAGGCGGCGGAGGAGAAGTCGGAGTTCCGGTTCCTCTATCCCGACGACGCTTCCCTGCGGACCAAGATCGAGACGGTTGCGGCGAAGGTGTATGGAGCCGACGGGGTGGACTACTCGGCGCCGGCGAGCAAGCAGTTGGACACCTATGAGCAGGCAGGCTTCGGTCACCTCCCGGTCTGCATCGCCAAGACCCACCTGTCGATCTCCTCCGACAAGTCCCTGCTCGGAGCCCCCACCGGCTGGCGTCTGCCGGTTCGCGAGGTACGGGCCTCGGTCGGTGCCGGATTCGTCTACCCGATCTGCGGCGACATGATGACCATGCCCGGTCTGGGAGCGAACCCCGCTGCCATGTCGATCGACTTCGACGAGAACGGTGAGATCGTCGGACTATCGTGAGCGAGCATCGCAGCGAGGAACGAGCGAGGAGCGCAGCGAACGACCGTGCGGAGCGCGGAGAGTTGCTGTGACTGCCGTGGTGATCGACGGGAGGCGCTACGCCGCCGACCTGTCCGAGCGGCTTGCCGAGGAGGTCGAACAACTTGCCGCTGACGGTGTTCGGCCGGGATTGGCAACGCTGCTGATCGGGGACTCCTTTCCCGCCCGGGCCTACGAACGGCGGGTGCGCAGACTTGCCGAGCGGGTCGGCTGCCACTACGTCTGTGAAGTGCTGCCGCCCGACGCCCCCGAAGCCGATGCGTTGGCCATCGTCGGCAAACTCGGCGCCGACCCGCGGATCTCGGGAATCCTGATCCTGCGGCCGCTGCCACCGCAGGTTTCCGAGGCAGCCCTCTACCGAGCCCTGGACCCGGTCAAGGACATCGAGTCGGTGCATCCGATCAGCGCCGGCCTGCTGGCGCTGGGCCGCCCCCGTTACGTGCCGTCAACCCCGGCGTCGGTGTTTCATCTGTTGGACCGGTACCTGACCGAGTCGGGACGTGACCCGGGCCAGACCTACGCCGGGAGCAACCTGGTCGTGGTCGGGCGGTCGGCCAACGTGGGCAAGCCGGCGATGATGTTGGCGATGGAACGTGGCGCCACCGTGGTCTCCTGCGACGAACACAGCCACGACGCCGGACTCCTTGTCGGGCACACGGCCCGCGCAGACATCCTGGTCGTGGCGGCTGGCGTGCCCGGATTGATCCGCGGCGAGCATGTGAAGGACGGGGTGATCGCCGTCGATGTGGGCATCAACGCGGTCAGGGACTCCACGACCGGAAGCATTCGCCTCGTCGGCGACCTCAACACAGCCGAGGTAGCAACTCGCGCGGAGGCGATCACTCCGGTACCCGGCGGAGTAGGCCCGATCACCGATGTCTGGCTGCTCCACAACACCGTCGCTGCCGCCCGACTGGCCCAAGGAATCGGGGCATCCCTGCCCTGGACAGAGGGTCTGCGCCTGCACAGCGTGGGCTGATCCGCGCCCGGGAGGGTCGGGCAGTGGATCAGGGCTTTGTTGACTCTGCTGCAACGACGTTTCCTCAAAGGGTTTACAGGCACCGGCTCCGGCGTCATGATCTGCTCACAGTCCAGTATCCCGTGCAGCGGGTGTCCTGAGGAGTGGCGATGACAGATTCCGCGACCGACACCGGGCGAGTGGGCCTACTTCGAATTGAGCATCGCAATCGCCAGGTTCGCTGGGGATTCATCTGGGCGCTGACCTGCGCGGTGCTGTGGGGCGCCTGGTACGTACCAGGCTTCGCCATCTATTTCGAGGCTCCGTTCGTCGACATGGTGGACAACTACCTCCTCGCGGCGTTCGTCATCACCGTGCTCAACGCCATCGCCGTGCTGCTCGCACTGTTCGTGTGGAATGCCGTGCTCGGCAAGACCGGCGACTACGTGCGCACCATGAAACAGGCCAAGATCTCCCGCTGGTACGTGCCGGCCGGACTCGCCGGAATGCTTGCAATCTTCGGGTCGATCATCGCGATCGCCTACGTCGGCCCCCAGTTCTCCGCCGTATCGGCCTTGGTCTACCCGATCGTCGGCGCGGCTGCTGCGAAGGTCTGGTATCACGAGCGGATCACCCCACAGGCGGCCCTCGGCATCATTGTGATTGTCCTTGGTGGGGTGTTCATCTTCACGCCCGGCCTCATCGATGAATTCACCGGCGCCGGCACAGGCGGTCTGCTGGGATATGTCGGTGGAGCCATGGCCATCGTGGGGTGGGGTCTCGAGGGCGCGATCGCCGGCCGGGCACTGGACGTCAGTGACCCCGACGTCGGGATCACTCTGCGGTTCAGCGCCGAAGTGGCCATCTGGATCGTCATCGCTGTTCCGATCGCCTGGGCGTTGGCCGGCGACGAACTCTGGTCGACCATGGGTGCGGCGCTCACCAGCCCGACGGTGCTCCTGCTGCTCGTCCTACTGGGGCTGACGTTTGGTTACTGCTATGTGTCCTGGTACAAGTCCTTCCCGCTCATCGGGGTCGGTCGCGGGCAAGCCATAGCTGCCCTCTACGCGCCGTTCGCTCTGGTCTGGTTGGCGATCTTCACGCTGACCACCCCCAGCTGGCAGTTCATCGTGGGTGGGTTGATCGCCGTGGTCGGCAGCTTCATCCTGTTCACTGAGCAGCGTGATGTCCTCGAGGTAATCCGGGCCATCCCCTCTAGCCGCGCTCGCACGGCCTCGTCCGATCCGTCGACCCGGGTCTGAAGGAGACAACCACCATGACCGCGACGACAGCTCCGCCGAACCTGCACATCAAGGGATACATGCTCCAGCTGCTCGCCCGGCAGGGCGCTATGTGGGACTACGAGGTCGCTGACCAGGTCATGAGCGCCTTCGGTCTGTCGGGGGACTACTGGTACGGCACCGTTCGGTTGACGCTGACCGACCTCTACTCCGGTAGTCTGCTGGACGAACTCGAGGCGACGATCGACCCCAGCAAGTCCCTCGGCAAGGAGAAGATCCTGTTCCGGTACGAGCTCAATGAGTTCGGCCGTGAGCGAATGCAGCACTCAGGTCTCACGGAGGTCACCCGATGAACGACATGTTTTTTGCCTACGACGCAGGTCCGGTTCTGGCGACGATCCTGTTCATCGTGCTACCGCTCCTGGCTCTGATCATGGCCCGGCTCTTCGTCAAGAAGCTGTGAGGCTGCTCCTTCCGGGGCTGCTCGCCCGCGAACCAGGTCTGGAGAGCTACCGGGTCCGTCCAGGCGGCGTGACCGCCGTGCGGATGGTGCCTGGTGACCGGCTGACCGTGATCGACCCGCAAGGCCGCCAGCCAGCCGAGGTTTCCGTTATCAGTGATGACGTCGGCAACGGGGACCGCTCCAGCGGCGCAGCGCTCGGCATCACGGCTGATGCGCCGGCGAGGACCCTGAGATCTCTTGCCGCCGAGGGTCTGGCTGATGCGGAGCACGGCTCAGGTGCGGGCGAGGTGCTGGCCACACTCAGCGCGAATCGGATTGATGCTCGGAGCATGAAGGCGCTGCGGATCTTCGATGAGTGGTCAGCACCTGGCGTACGGGAGAGCTTCACGGCCACCTCCCCGGCCACCGTGCTCGTCGCCGCCCCGGCCACCCCGATGAGCGTCGAGGACGCCGAGGCGAACCCACCCACGGACCTGTCGTTGGAACTGCGCCGAGCCGTGCTGCGCCCCGCGGCAGAGCCGCGGATCCCGCCACCCCTGGCAGACCCCGTGCTCGATCTGCACATCGACAAGGCCACAGCGCTGAGCTATGAGGTCAAGGAGGGCCAGTTCATCCAGGTGATCGACGTCGAGGGTCGGCAGTGCTCGGACTTCCTTGCCTTCAACGCCGCCCAACTGGCCGACGGCGTGGAGCGTGGGCTGGACTCCACGACCACGCGGTACCTGGTCGGTGCGCCCTACCCCCAGCCGGGCCTGTACGGGAAGTTCTACGACCAGGACGCCAATCCACTGGTGGAAGTGGTCCGAGACACGGTGGGCCGTCACGATGCGTTCGGGCTGGCCTGCAACGCCAAGTACTACGCGGACATGGGGTATCCGGGCCACGTCAACTGCAGCGACAACTTCAACGCCCAGCTGCAGTCCTACGCGATCGCGCCGCGCACGGGCTGGCCGGCCCTGAACCTCTTCTACAACACCGCCTTCGACGCGCACAACATGCTGGTCTTCGACGAGCCGTGGTCCCGGCCGGGCGACTACGTCCTGATGCGAGCCACGACGGATCTGGTGTGCGCATCGTCGGCCTGCCCCGACGACATCGACGCCTCCAATGCCTGGGTGCCGACCGACGTGCACGTGCGGGTCTACGACGCGGAACGGAAGTTCTCCATGGCCATCGCGCACCGGGTGACCCCCGAGTCGGATGCCACGCTGACTAAGCAGACCGGTTTCCATCCCCGTACCTCCGCTCTGACCCGCCAGTTCATCGAGTACCGCGGCTACTGGTTGCCCTCCAGCTATGACAACCACGGACCACAGGAGGAGTACTGGGCCTGCCGTGAACGCGCCGCGGTCATGGACCTCTCACCGCTGCGAAAATTTGAGGTGCTCGGGCCGGATGCGGAGGCGCTACTGCAGGCCTGCGTCACCCGCAACATCCGCAAGCTCTCGCACGGTCAGGTCGTCTATTCGGCGGTGTGCAACGAGACCGGCGGAATGATCGACGACTGCACCGTGTTCCGCTTGGGCGACAGCAACTTCCGGTTCGTCGGCGGCGATGACTACAGCGGCGTCTGGCTGCGTGAGCAGGCCGAGCGCCTCGGGCTGGACCGCGTGTGGGTCAAGTCGTCCACCGACCAACTGCACAATCTCGCCGTGCAGGGCCCGGCCAGCCGGGATCTGCTCCGCGAGCTCATCTGGACCCCGCAGACCCAGCCTGCCTTCTCGGATCTGTCCTGGTTCCGCTTCGCGATCGGCCGTCTCGGGGACTACAACGGTGCGCCACTGCTGGTCTCCCGGACCGGCTACTCCGGGGAACTAGGGTACGAGTTGTGGGTCCATCCCGACCATGCGCCGGCGCTGTGGGATGCGGTATGGGAAGCCGGGCAGCCGTACGGCCTGCTGCCCTTGGGTCTTGATGCCCTCGACATCCTGCGGATCGAAGCCGGCCTGGTCTTCGCCGGCTACGACTTCTCCGACCAGACCGACCCGTTCGAGGCCGGTATCGGATTCACGGTCCCGCTCAAGACCAAGGAGGACGACTTCGTCGGTCGAGAGGCGCTGGTTACCCGAAAGGCTGCTCCGCAGCGCCAGTTGGTGGGGCTGGAGCTCGCCGGTAACGAGACGGCCAGGCACGGCGACTGTGTCCACGTCGGCCGATCACAGGTCGGGGTGATCACCAGTGCGACGCGGTCGCCGATCCTCCGCAAGAACATCGCGCTGTGCCGGATTGCGGTGCAGTATGCCGAGATCGGCACCGAGGTCGAGGTCGGCAAGCTCGACGGCCAGCAGAAGCGGATCCCCGCTCAGGTCGTCCGGTTCCCGTTCTATGACCCGGACAAGGAACGCCCCCGTTCCTGAGCGCTGAAAGTTCACTCCTTGGTGGCGAGGAAGGTCTCCATCGAGTCGTCGTGTGCATCCCACCAGGGGGTGTGATGGACCGGTGCCTTCGACCCGGTGCACGGTGAGACGAAGGACCGATCGCGGTAGCCGGTGATCGACTCGACCTTGTGGTGCTCCCACTCCTTGAACTCGGCCTTCGTCATCTCGATGTCGAATCGCGGGTAGTCGGTGCCTTCGAGCAGGACCCGCATGTGATCGGCCTGGAAGTCGATCTCCTGTTCGGCATCCTCGAGGGCGTCCTGACGGGCGCGCCATTTTTCCACATCGGCACGCATCTCGTCCGGTGCCGGGAGGGTCGTGCGGCCAAGTACGAAATCCCTTGCACACCAAGCCTGGGCATCGAAAAAGCTGAAGGTGTAGTACTGATCCTGCATGGACAGGTACATCATCTTCGGGTTGTCGATCCAGAAGACTCCCTTGTAGAGGTCCGGTGGGTAGAGCACGTTGGTCGTCTTGAGCCGCAGGGTGTCCTCGATGAACGGGAAGCTGTGCTGGTAGCCGGTGCAGAGCAGGATGGCATCGACCTCCCGGGTGCTGCCGTCGGTGAAGTGTGCGGTCTTGCCGTCCATCCTGACCAACCCGGGGACTTCCTCGATCCCCTCGGGCCAGCCGAACCCCATCGGCTGGTTGCGAAAGCTGATCGTGACCGACCTGGCGCCGTACTTCTTGGTCTGCAGGGCGACGTCCTCGGCTGAGTAACTGCTGCCCAAAACCAAGAGGTCCTTACCGAGGAACTCGTTGGCGTCACGGAAGTCATGGGAGTGCAGGATTCGCCCCGGAAAGCGGGAAAAGCCCTCGTAGTCGGGGGTGTTCGGCACGGAGAAGTGGCCGGTGGCGACGATGACGTAGTCGAAGTGCTCGACCCTTGTCGACTTGTCGGCCAGCGACTCCACGGTCACCTCGAACCTGTCGCTGGCCTCGTCGAAGGAGACCCAGCGAACGGCAGTCTGGAACTGCACCTGCCCGCGGACTCCGCTGGCCTGCGCCCGGCCGGTGATGTAGTCGGCCAGGACCTCTCGGGGAGGGAAGGACGGGATCGGCTTACCGAAGTGTTCATCGAAGGTGTAGTCGGCGAACTCGAGGCACTCCTTGGGCCCGTTGGACCACAGGTAGCGGTACATGCTGCCGTGGACCGGATCGCCGAACTGGTCGAGGCCGGTACGCCAGGTGTAGTTCCACAAGCCGCCCCAGTCACTCTGCTTCTCGAAACAGACGACTTCTGGCACCTCGGCGCCGGCCTTGCGCGCCTGCTCGAAGGCCCGTAGCTGGCCGAGGCCGCTGGGCCCTGCTCCGATGATGGCTACCCGAGCTGACATGGGCGTTCTCCAGGCTTCCGGTGTGTTCCCTATGGAGAGACATCGTTTACTCCGAGTGGATGCTAGTAGCGCCCGGATGACGCGTCCATAGGGCCGAAGTCAGAAGGCGGCGGCAATGCGGGCGGCGCGAGCTTGCAT
>JALZDV010000037.1 GCA_030862345.1 Actinomycetota bacterium
TGCCCCGTGAGTAAGAGCCGCACGACGTCAACCCCTCTCGACGGAGCCGCACGGACCGGCTCCCAGTACGAACTTGGACACGTGAAATGCCTCGGCGTATCGGGCCTGGCACTGCACGCCCCGGATACGCGCGAGGCACGTGAATGTCTCGGCATCGAACCAGCTACGGCTCTGTTGGGAGGCGTAGTGTTCGTGCAGCAGCGCTGCCTTCTCCAACATGAGGTCAGCGGTCAGGGGAAGATATGCCTGTGGCTGCGCGAGATCGCCGTCCCACTTCAGTATCTCGTAGCCCAGCACGAGGTGGTCACGGAATGCCGTCGGCACCAGTCCCGCTAACTCGCGATGGTCCTGGTGGGCGTCGTGCGGTGCGGGAGCAATAATCATGTCCGGGTTGCAGTCGGCCCGCAATTCCTCCATGGCCTGCTTCGCCCGCTCCCAGTGGGTCGGAACACGGCCGTCCGGCAAGTCGAGGACAGTCAGCTGCAGCTCTGCCTTCGGGCAGAAGGCAGCCAGTGCCATCCGCTCCTCCACCTCGCGCTGCGTCCCGGCACCGGTGAGCACGAGCGCGGTCAGGCGGAGTCCGGGATGAGCTCGACAGAGGGTGAGCAGCGCGCCGCCAGCGCCGATAGCGATGTCGTCGCAATGTGCTCCGAGCAGCAGCAGATGGTCGAGCCGCTCGGGAACCAGGGAGCGCATCACTGGTCTGAACCTTGAGAGATCAGCTCCTGCAACGGCGTCCGTTCGGACCGGTGCTCCCACAGCATCCACGGCCGGCGACCCGACTCGTAGGCCGCTTCGAGGGCCACCCGCTCCTTGACGGTGTCGGCAGGTTGCCAGAAGCCGCGGTGGGGATACGCCAGCAACCGGCCACGTTTCGTCAGCTCCGTACAGGCATCGCCGATGAGGTCCCCGTTCTCCGGCAGGTGATCGAACACCTCCTGCCGCAGCACGAAGTAACCGCCGTTCTCCCACAGCGGCATGCTGTTCACCCCGATGATCCCCTCCACCCTCGACTGCTCGCCGAGCTGCACGCAGTGGAACGCCGATTGCGGGGGCACCGCCAACAGCGATGCGGTCGCGTCCGAAGCCGCGAAGCGAGCGACCATGTCGTCTAGGGGAGCGTCAGTGAGGACGTCGGCGTAGTTCGCGAGGAACATCTCTTCGCCGTCCACATAATTCCGCACCCGGCGCAGTCGCTCGCCGATCGACGAATCCAAGCCGGTGTGCACAAAGGTGATCGTCCAGTTGCTGATGTCCGCGGAGAGCATCTTCACCTCGCCACCGTGGAGCACGAAGTCGTTCGACGCGGTCTCCGAGTAGCTGAGGAAGAAATCCTTGATGTGATGCGCGCCGTAACCGAGGCAGAGGACGAAATCGGTGTGGCCGAAGTGACCGTAGTAGCGCATGACGTGCCACAGCAGCGGTCGGGGGCCGACCTTCGCCATCGGCTTGGGGAGATCAGAAACACCATCGCGCATCCGCATTCCGTACCCACCGCAGAACAGGACGACCTTCATGGCGAGACAACCTCCAGTGTGGGGATTGGAAATACCAGCCGGCCGCCCCACTCGACGACGTAGGACAGTTGCTCGGTGATCTCGGTCCGCAGGTTCCAGGGCAGCACGAGCACGTAGTCGGGACGATCGGTCGCGAGGCGCTGCGGCGCGTGGATCGGGATCCGGGTGCCCGGGGTGAACCGACCATGCTTGTACGGATTGCGATCCACCGTGTACTGCAGCAGATCGGTCCGGATCCCGCAGTAGTTGAGCAGGGTGTTGCCCTTGCCGGGCGCTCCGTAGCCGACCACCTTCTTGCCCGCGTCCGCCGCATCAAGAAGGAAGCGCAGCAGGTCAACCCGCACGCGGCTGACCGCGGCGGCGAAGCCGCCATGCCCCTCGACGGTGTCCAGGCCCGCGGCGCGTTCCTCGGCGAGCACCGCGGCGACCGCCGGGGACGGTGGCCCGGCGACCTCGGACCGCTGCGCCCACAAGCGGAGGGAACCGCCGTGGGTCGGGACGAGTTCGCCATCCACCAGCTGGAGCCCGCCGGC
>JALZDV010000049.1 GCA_030862345.1 Actinomycetota bacterium
GCGGCAACGATATACGGCACATCCCGGTCAATCGCCTTCGGCATCGCGGGCTCGTGGCCGCGGCCATGTGCTCACCCTGTCGCCGTTCCGAAGCGTCGTGATGCCCGAGGCCTACGCCGAGCCCAACGGTCGACTGAGGATCCCCCAGTTCTGATCTGTACGTCGATCGGCAGCGAAACGCCTCATCGACAGCGCTCCTGCGGACGATTTGCGGACTGGCGGGACGCTCGTTGATCTTGCCCGCAGCCGATTAGGCCTCTGACCTGGCCTTTACGGTGGGCCCCACGGGAATCGAACCCGTAACCCGGAGCCGATCGGCGAACTCGCCGAACATCACCCAGGCTGCCAATGCCCAGACTGCCTGCGGGAGGCCGAAAAGTTCGTATGGAGCACGTTGACCCCATGACCGACGAGCTGGTGACCGAGGCCTTTACCGCGGGCTAGCAGTCAGGCGCCCGAAGCGCTCTCACCGACGCTGAGGACGAGCCCGCCGCCACCTGAGCTACCGGGCGTTCTTCACCCGCCGTCTCCTCGTGGCTTGACCCTGGCTCAACGCAGCCCCGGCACGTGCCAATGGACCCTCTCGGGCAGTGACACTCTGGTCAATCGCGCTGACCCCGCGACGAGGGCATCGGCGATGTCCCGCAGCCTGCAGTTGCTGTTCTTGGAGGCCCGCACGAGGATGTCGAATGCCGCGGGATGAGTCACAGTATGAAACCGGAGGTGGCCCATGCTTGGCCGCAGCGGCTGGCGGGATACCGGGTCACCGAAGTGGTAGGCACCAGCATCGAGTCCTGGGAGAAGGCGGCGAGCGCCGCAGTGGCCACAGCCGGCCGGACGCTTCGCGATCTGCGCATCCCGGAGGTTGTCGAGTTGGACCTGCAGATCGAAGAGGGACAGGTCGTCGCGTATCGCGCTCGGCTGAAGATCTCCTTCAAGTACGAGGATCAGCGCTCGTAGTTCACCGATCGGCCCGGCCCGGGCGACCTACTCGACGAGCTCGGCCGGAAAAGGTGCTCTTTACCCGTTCTCCGGCGACAGTAAATATCCAGGTCTTCGTCGGCGCGCTGCACAGCGCACAAGCCGACGGGGCCCGTTTTCATCTCAACCAGCCGATTCACCGCTGAGGCAAGGGACTACGCGGAGCGTGTCCCTGCTCGACTCGTTCTAATCGACGGCCTTCGACCGACCGAGCTAATGGTGCTGCACAACGTATGCAGGGGGCCGGTGTGGTGGCCACGGCGAGGCGAGTCGACCATTGGCGGGCGGTGGCGAATAAGGCCCCGTGTCCGGCCTGGCAGCTTTACCGACCACGGCGGGAACGTGCCGTCTCAGCGGCGCGCTAGCCGCCACAGCGGCCTGGAGTTGGCCCGGTTACAAGGGAGGCTCAATGGCATGCAGGTGCAGGATTGTCATCTGAGCTTGCTAAGGCGATGGGAATCCGACGCTGCGCATGGTGTCCTTGAACTCGTCCTGGACCACCTACGGTGTATGTGCGCTTCGGATTCCCAGACGCCAATGATGTACAGGGAGTCATCGTCGGTTGCGCAGTGGTGCCGCAGCTCGCCACTTGGCACTGCCCCGCCGTGACTCATGATCAAAGTGTGCGCTCTGTCATCTGCAAGTTCATCTTCCCAGCCCTGGTACGGGCCTACTGGTCCTATAGTCCCTTGATCGCCTTGGAAGCAGGCCAGCCGGGGATATCCTGGCCGGTGCAACGGGACGACCCGGGGCGCAGGAGGCAGTGTGGCGGAACGACTCACGGTGGGCGACGTTCGCCGCGCCGTTTCCGAACTGGGAGACCGTGCATGGTCGATCCGAGACGACATCGACGACGACGCACCCGTCCCTCGGTACCCGACGGGCGGTGACCGGAGCCAGTTCCTCCTCGCCGCGGACGTTCCTCCGATCGACTTCGAGGAGACCGTTCTATCGTCGCTTGCGGCACAGCTCATCGTGGCCCGACAAGCCGATCTCCTTGCCGGCCGCCCGAGCGTCGGCGCTTTCGTTGCCCCGGCCCCGGCTCCCGCCCCCGCTCCTGCGCCTGCGCCTGCGCCCGGTCCCGCCCTGGCGGTCGACTGGCGCGACCGTTTCGGACTGAGATGGCTGGCGTCCATCCAGGACCAGTCGCCGTGCGAGAGTTGCTGGGCGTTCACCGCAGCCGCTCTGGTCGAGGTCATGGTCCGCATCGAACACGGTCTGCTGAGCAAGCGGTCGGAAGGCGACCTGCGGGATGGGTGGGGTGTGGCCGAGGAGAACTGGGCCGTAAGGGACGGAGTTCCCCCATGCCGGCACGGTGCCGGCGTTGACGGCGCGCTCGGCTTCATCAAGCGGAATGGCTTGGCCGATCCGCAGTGCTTTCCCTGGGCGCCGGCGGACCAGGCGTATACGCCGACCGACGACCGGGTCGGCCGCACCGTCCGGATCGACGAGGTGACCGCGGTGTCTGGCGACTTCGGGCAGAAGATGTGGATCGACAAGATCGGGCCGGTCACCGCGTCGTTCGACGTTTACGCCGACTTTCAGGCCGTCAGCACCTGGGACGTGTACCACGCCGCTCCCAACATGCCCTCGATCGGTGGGCACACGCTGCTGGTCGTCGGCTACGACGATCGAGACCGGTGCTGGATCGTCCGCAACTCGTGGGGCCAGGGTTGGGGTGTCAACGGGTACGGCCGGATCGGCTACGGCGAGTGCAACATCGACAACTTCGCCAAGTTCGGGTTGAAGGGCACCGACGTCGATCCCTGGTCTAAGCGACGCCTGCACAGCGGTTGTGTGCTGGAGAGCGGTTGGGGTCGTACGCATCGCAATTATGAGGCGCTTCTGCCCGGTCGAAGGGTGCAGCACTACTGGAGGGCGGGCGGCGAGGACGGCAACTTCGCCTGGCGGGCCGGCTCGGAGCTGGAGAACCCGGTCGACCTCGGCGCCGGCGCGGCAAGCCTGGGCTATCCCGCGCTGATCGAGTCCACCGACGGCCGACGTCTCGAAGGCGTGTACCGGGACCTGGGCGGCCTACGCCACTGGTGGCGCGATCCCAGCGGTGGCGCCTGGCATGACGAGGGTCACTTCGGACCGGCGGACGTAGGTGGGCACCCCGGCCTTATCCAGGGCGACTACGGCGCGCCGGGTTGCCTAGAGGTCGTGGTGCGCACGGGCGACGGCCGGCTCAACCACTGGTACCGGGAACCCGCTGGTTGGGGCGACGGTGGACGGTTCGGCGAGAACGTGCTGATGTCCGGGCCGTCGTTGGTGCAGAGCCGGATCGGCATGCGTGGGAACTTTGACCTAGTTTGCGTACGAACCGACGGTCGGCTGCAGCACTGGTGGCGCGACAACGACAATGAAGGGACCTGGAAGCCCGGGTCGATCTTCGGCGAGGGCGTCCATGAGACGCCCGTGTGCATGATCGAAGGCGAGTTCGGTCGAACCGACGAGAACAGTCCCGGCAATTTCGAGCTGTGCGTCGCTGTCCAGGGAAGCGTCCAGCACTGGGCTCGGGAGAACTTCCGCTGGGGGAACCAGATTCCGGCCAATGGGCAGGACTGGTTCCAGACAGCGACCTCACCCTTCGGTGAGGGCATTAGACATGTGTGGGGAATGGTGCAGGGCAGCTTCGGCATGAACCTCGACGTCATCGTCGAGCGCATGGATGGATCCACTCAGTTCTGGGCACGGGTAGGGCCGAACTGGATGGAGGGCCCCATCATCAGGTGATGGACCCGTCGTCGCACTGAACCGGACACTCCGCAAGTTCTTGAACAGCAAGTTCTTGGGTCGCCGCCCCGCGAGAAGCGTCCTCAGTCTGAGGGGCAAGTCCTCGTAGGCGCCAGTTGGTCGAATCCGGACCGACGAGCCGAACGCCACCAGAAGGAGACCGCTCAGTCCTATGATCATGACCGCACCGACACTGCCCTACCCGCCCGACTGACCATCGACTACACCGAGAAGCATGATCGGGTGAGCACCTTCTTTCGGCTCATCTGGGCCATCCCGATCGTCATCGCCCTAACCCTGCTCACCGCAGCGGGGGGTGAGACAGTGGTGGCGCAGACCGGCGAGGGAATCAGGCTCCCCCACAGCCGATCACCCACGCCGCCGATCGAGCGCGCCACTGACCTTCAGCCTCTCGCGAGCTAGCCAAGTCAGCGCGCAGTTTGGTGG
>JALZDV010000050.1 GCA_030862345.1 Actinomycetota bacterium
GTGCTGTCCAGCAGCGGCGGCATCAACCAGATCACGCAGGCCTTCGAAGTCCGCGGCGGCCCGTACGACCGGCAGAGTGGATCGCTGTGCTGCAGGAGTGAGCGGGTACGGCTCGCGGGTCGGCAGCGTCTCGGTCAGGTTGGGGAACTCGCTCACCCCGGTGACTGCGTCGGTTCGCTCAGCAAGCCGGTTCCGCCGGGCCGCCCAGACGGCTGCTATCCGTTCGGCGATCAAGCCGTCGGACAGTGCCCGGGCTAGCCCGCCGGCTCGCTCGATCTCGGTGAACCAGTCCCATGCCGCCGTGGCCAACTGGTCGGTGAGCGACTCGACGTACCAGGATCCGCCGGCCGGATCGAGGACCCGGGCGAGGTGACCCTCCTCCATCAACAAGGTCTGGGTATTGCGGGCGATCCGCCGGGCAAAGGAGTCCGACAGTCCCAAAGCCGCGTCGAACGGTGTCACGGTGACCGCGTCGGCGCCGCCGACTCCCGCGGCGAAACACGCCACGGTCGTGCGCAGCATGTTCACCCAGGGATCGCGCCGGGACATCATCACCGACGAGGTGACCGCGTGCTGTCGCTGCCCGCGCACGCCGGGACCGGATCCGGAGACCTCGCCGATCCGGTTCCACAGCCGGCGGGCAGCCCGCAGGCCGGCGATGGTCAAGAATTGGTCCGCGCCCGCCGCGTACCGGAAGTCCAAGGCTGCGAATGCCGCATCGACGTCGAATCCACTGTCGGTCAACGCCCGCAGGTAGCCGACCCCGGCGGCCAACGCGGCGCCCAGCTCCTCAACCGCACCCCCGCCGGCCTCGTGGAAGACGGTGCCGTCGACGACGATCGCCCGCAGAGTCGGGAAGTCGTCCCGGCACCGACGAGCCAGCTCCACCGCCGTCGACAGGTCCGGGTCCGTACCGGCGCGAATAGCCGCACCGTACGGGTCGGCACCCAAGTTGCCGCGCGGCCCGGCCGCCTCGCCGTCCCCGGCAGCCGCGAGGTCGAAGAACGCATCGGCCGCCCGCGCGGTCGCTGAGCCAGCCTGCAGGACAACCGGGGCCACATCGAGGAGCACGCCCGACAGCACCTCGGAAATGGCCTCTACCGGGATCGCGCCCTCGCCGAGCACGACCCACAGCGAGGTCACCCCATTGGCTAGGTCAGCCTTGATCGCATCCCGGGTGACATCAACGTTCGGATGCGCATGCCGGGCCCGCACGTCCCAGCCGGTGAACTCTCCCAAGCCGGCTCGGCGGCCGCGGACGAACGGCGGCAGCCCGGGCATCCCCGCCTCGCGGGCGAGCCCGGCGGCGTCCTCGGCGACGTACAGCGGATCGATGTCGATCCCGCTCACCGACTGCCGCAGGGCGTCCTCGACCGGGTCGGGCAGCTCGGAGAACCCAGACCGGCGAAGGGCGGTGGCCAGCAGTCTGCGCCATTGCTCGCGGTCAGCCTCCGGAAAACTCGCGGCAAGGCTCAGCGCCTCCGGGGCGGTCACGTCCTGCGGTGCGCTCACGCCGTCCGACGTCGGCACCTCGACGGCACTCTGCTCGGCCCCGGTGTCCGGATTCCGCTCGGGCCGCTCTGCCACGCGGTCTCACTACCCGGGGTCGCCGGCCAGCGCCCGCAACGCCGTACGAGCCAGCAGCCGTACCCCGATTGCCAGGGCCCGCTCGTCGATGTCGAACGAGCCACGATGCAGATCCAACGGTGGCCCCCCGCCGTAGGTGCCCAGGCGGGCCAACCCGATCGGCGCATGGTCGGCGTACCAGGCGAAGTCCTCCCCGCCCAGACTCTGCTCCGTCGGACGGACCCCGTCCGCTTCGAGCGTTTCCTGTGCGGCCTCGCGAAGCACGTCGATCGCCCAGGGCGCGTTGACGACCGGAGGTACGCCGCGCTGATAGTCGATCTGGAGCTGGGCTCCGGTGGGTGCCACGAGCTCGGCGATCAACCGGCGGATCAGCTTTTCCGCCTCGTCCCAGGAATCACGCTCGAGCAGCCGTACGGTTCCGTGCAGCGTGCCGGTCTCCGGGATCGTGTTGGCCGCGATGCCCGCTCCAACCGCGCCCCAGACCAGCGACAGCCCGGCCCGCGGGTCGATCTGGCGGGAGAGCAACCCTGGGGTGCCCAGAATGACCCGACCGAGTGCATCGACCAGGTCGACGGTCATGTGCGGTCGCGCGGTGTGCCCGCCCGGGCCGGTGAGCGTGACCTTGACGGCATCGCACGCGGCGGTGATCGGACCGGCCTTGAGCCCGACGCTGCCCACCGGCAGGGTCGGATCGCAGTGCAGGGCGAAGGCGGCCAGCACACCGTCCAGCGCACCGGTCTTGAGGACCTCCAGCGCCCCGCCCGGCACCTGCTCCTCGGCCGGCTGGAATACGCAGCGGACTATGCCGCCCAGCCCCTCGGGCAGCTCGCCCCGGAGTTCTGCGGTGGCGGCCAGTTCGGCCAGCAGCCTGGCCGTACCCAGCAGGATCGCGGTGTGCGCGTCATGCCCGCAGGCGTGCGCGACCCCCTCGATCTGGGACCGGTAGTCCACGGTCTTGGTGTCGAAGAGCGGAAGCGCGTCGATGTCGGCGCGCAGGACGACGACTCGATCCCCCGTCCCGACGTCACACACGGCCCCGGTTCCGTGCTCGAGGACCGTGGGCGTCAGGCCGGCCGTGCGGAGCTGCTCGGTCACCAGGTCGGTGGTCTGGTGTTCGACGTACCCGAGTTCTGGATGAGCGTGAATCGTCCGGCGCATCTCGACCAGCTGCGGGGCGTGGGAATCGGCCCAGGCATCGATCCAGTCGCCGACCCGCGCCCCCGGCAACCTCTGCACGCTCGGGCTCATGACTTCCCCGAGTTCCAGGGTGCGTCGCTGACGCATGCGGGGCACACCGGGCGGTTCCTCTCGATCGAATGTCGTGGTCCGCGACGGACCACCTTGCCGCTGGCAAGGTCCCCGGATGGGTGCCCGACGTACGGCGACAACTAACCCGCAGTCTAAGCCGCCGTGACCCGACCGCCGCCCAGGGCTCGGCCGTTCGCCCCGGAGATAGGTCAGGATTACCGGCATGACCACGATCATCGCCAACCCAGACTCGCTCCTCGACATGATCGGTGCGGACCTCGGCACCAGTGACTGGGTCGAGATACCGCAGTCCGACGTGGACGCGTTCGCCAAGGCCACCAAGGACGAGCAGTGGATCCATGTGGACCCCGACCGGGCGGCTGCGGGCCCATTCGGCCACACCATCGTCCACGGGTACATGACACTGTCCATGCTGGTGCCGTTGCTGCACAACGCCTTCGAGGTGCAGGGCGTGGCGATGGGTATCAACTACGGCTTGAACAAGGTTCGCTTTCCAGCCCCGACCCCGGTCGGGTCCCGGATCCGCGCACACGCCGAACTGGTCGCCGCCGAGCGGGTCAGCGGCGGCGTACAGGCAGTCGTCGACGCGACGGTGGAGGCCGAGGGCGTGGACAAGCCGGTCTGTGTGGCCCAGTCCATCGTGCGCTACTACCCCGCCGGTTAGCTCAAGCGGGCTAGGCTCCCTCGCCGTGGAGCCAGCGGTGTCATCGAGTGATCTGACCGACGCGGCTGCGGCCGCACTCCGCGCAGCGTTACCGACGAGTACTCCCACCGTGGCCGTGGTCATGGGATCCGGATGGCTGCCGGCCGCCGACGTGCTCGGGGATCCGCTGGCCGAGATCTCCGCCGCCGACCTGCCCGGCTTTCCCGCTCCGGGGGTGGTCGGACACAGCGGCAAGATCCGGCTGATCGAGGCAGGCCAGCGCCAGGCGCTGATCTTTCTGGGCCGTACCCACCTCTATGAGGGCCATGGCGTCGCCCCGGTCGCCCACGCCGTCCGTACGGCTGCGGCGGTGGGTATCGAGACGGTCATCCTCACCAACGCCGCCGGCGGACTGCGCGAGGGCTTCACGGTCGGCCAGCCGGTCCTGATCAGCGACCACCTCAACCTGACCGCAACCTCGCCCCTGGTCGGAGCCCAGTTCTTCGACCTCACTGACCTGTACTCATCGCGGCTGCGCCAACTGGCCAGGCAGATCGAGCCCGATCTGGCCGAAGGGGTCTACGCCGCGCTGCCCGGCCCGCACTTCGAGACTCCCGCCGAGATCCGCATGCTGCGCGGGATGGGCGCCGATCTGGTCGGGATGTCCACGGCGCTGGAGGCGATCGCCGCCCGGGCGATGGGGATGGAGGTCTTCGGGCTGTCCCTGGTGACCAACCTCGCCGCCGGGATCACCGGCCAGCCGCTCAATCACGTGGAAGTCCTCGAGGCCGGTCAGGCATCGGCACAGCGCATGGGTGGCCTGCTGCGCGAACTGATCGGGCGGCTCTGATGCCCGAGCAGGTAGCCCCGCCCACGCAGGGGCCCGCGGAGACCGACCTGCACCGGCTGCTCGACGCGGTCTCCGCGTGGATCACCGATGATCCGAACGTCGGCGACGCCGCGGAGCTCCGCGCACTCTGTACGGCCGCAACCGCCGGCTGTGCACAGGCCATCGCTGAGCTACGGGACCGATTCGCCGGCCCGCTGACCTTCGGTACGGCGGGGCTGCGGGGGCCGTTGCGAGCCGGACCGGGCGGGATGAACGCTGCAGTCGTACGTCGGGCCGCCGCTGGCCTGGCTGCCTATCTAACCGGGACCGGGTCCGTCGGCACGGTCGTTGTCGGCTACGACGCGCGGCATCGCAGCCGTGAGTTCGCCGAGGATTCTGCCGGGATCCTGTCAGCGGCCGGGTTCCGCGCGCTGGTGCTGCCTCGGCCGCTGCCCACGCCGGTCCTCGCCTTCGCGATCGGCTACCACTCGGCGGTCGCCGGGGTCATGGTGACCGCCAGCCACAACCCGCCGCGGGACAACGGGTACAAGGTCTACCTCGGAGACGGAGCCCAGATCGCTCCACCGGTCGATGCCCACATCCAGGCCGCGATCGCAGCCGTCGGCTCGACCCAGGACATCCCGCTGGCCGAGAACTTCTCCCGCCTCGACGACGGCGTCGTCACCGCCTATGTCGACCGGATCGCCGGACTGGTCGACCCCGCCTCCCCGCGGAACCTGTCGGTTGCCTATACCGCCATGCACGGGGTCGGATCGGTCATCCTGCGGGATGTCTTCGCCAGAGCCGGCTTTCAAGCACCGGATGTCGTCGCCGCGCAGGACGACCCGGACCCCGACTTCCCCACGGTGGGCTTCCCCAATCCGGAGGAACCCGGCGCGATGGACCGGCTGCTGGAGTTGGTCGCCTCAACCGGCGCTGACCTAGGGATCGCCAACGACCCCGACGCCGACCGATGCGCGATCGCCAGCCAGGGCAGAATGCTCAGCGGGGACGAGGTCGGGGTACTGCTCGCCGACCATCTCCTGGCCCGCGGAGCGACCGGAACCTTCGCAGCCAGCATCGTCTCCTCGTCGCTGCTGGGCAGGATCGCTGCTGCCCGGGGAGTTCCATACGCGGAGACCCTGACCGGCTTCAAGTGGATCGTCCGGGCGCCGGAAGTCACCGGCGTACCGCTGTCCTTCGGGTACGAGGAGGCGCTGGGGTACGCCGTCGCCCCCGACCTCGTTCGGGACAAGGACGGAATCTCGGCCGCGCTGCTGTTCACCGAGCTGGCTGCCCGACTCAAGGCCCGCGGCGCGACCGTGGGAGACCGGCTGGACGAACTGGCCGTCGAACACGGACTGCACGCAACCCGCCAGATTTCCATCCGGGTCGACCGACTCGACGAGATCACCCGGCTGATGCAGCAGTTGCGCCTGGCTCCCCCGACCGCCCTGCTCGGCCGCGAGGTGAGTATCGAGGATCTGCGGCCGCAGGCCGACGTACTCAGGTTCCGAGGTGAGGGCGTGCGGGTGATCGTACGGCCCAGCGGGACGGAGCCGAAGCTGAAGACCTACCTCGAGGTGGTCGTTCCGGTGTTTGCCGACGCCGGCATCCTCGGTGCACGCGGTCGAGCGGCCGAGGAACTCGAAGCCCTGCATTCCCAGATCAGCACCCGGTTGGCCCGCTGAGTCCCCGCGCCACGGCGTCAACCTCAACGCCGGTTCGCTACACAACCTCCCCTTTGGGCGCACTCATTTGGGGCGTTGTGTAGCGAACCGGCCGGACTGGCGCCCTCAGACCGCGCCGAACTGGCGATCGCCGGCGTCCCCGAGCCCGGGCACGATGTAGGCCGAGTCGTTCAGCCCCTCGTCGATGCTGGCGGTGTACACCCGCAGTGGCATGCCGGTCGACTCGAGTCGGGCCAGACCCTCTGGTGCCGCAAGCGTGCAGAGCACGGTGATCTCGTCGGCCCCGCGGTCCAGCAGCAGGCGGCAGCAGTGCTCCAGGGAACCACCGGTGGCCAGCATCGGATCCAGGACGAACACCGGTCGCCCGGCGAGGGACTCAGGGAGCGAGGACATGTACGCCGTGGGCTGGAAGCTCTCCTCGTCCCGGGCCAACCCGACGAAGCCCATCGTTGCCTCGGGCAGCAGGCCGAACGCCGCGTCGGCCATTCCCAACCCCGCCCGCAGGACCGGCACCAGAACCGGCGGAGTGCTGACCTTCGTCCCGACCGTCGGCCCGACCGGCGTGGTGATCGGATAGTCCTCCAGCGGCAGATCCCGCGTGGCCTCGAAGAGCAGCATGACCGTGAGTTCGGCCAGCGCCGCGCGGAACGTTGCGCTGTCGGTCCCTTCATCGCGCATCGTGGTCAGGCGGGCCTTGGCGAGCGGATGATCGACAACAGTGGTCTGCACGATGAGTCACCGTAGGGCCTGGACACTTGCGGGCACCACCGAGGCGCACTCCTGCCTGCTTCGCCGGTTCGCGAGTTTCGGCGGGCACCGCACGCGGGCTCTAGACTCGTCCATCGTGGCCGCCCCGACTCTGCAGAGCGCCGACCAGACAACGGCCCGGGCGACGGTGCCCGCGGCCGCCCCGCCGGCCTATCTCGACGCAACCCGCGACAACGCCTCGTTGCGGGCCTTCTTGCACGGTCTACCCGGGGTGGACCAAGTAGGCGTGGAGGGACGGGTGGCGACGCTGGGCACCCGCTCGATCAAGACGACCGCCAAGGCCTGGGCGATCGACAAGGCGATCGGGCTGATCGACCTGACCACCCTGGAGGGCGCGGACACGCCGGGCAAGGTCGCGTCGTTGTGCGCGAAGGCCCGCCGGCCGGACCCGGGCGACCCCAGCTGCCCGCACACCGCCGCAGTCTGCGTGTATGGCGACCTCGTCCCGTACGCCGTCGAAGCCCTGCAGGGGACCACGATTCATATCGCCGCGGTGGCCACCGCCTTCCCGAGTGGCCGGGCCAGTCGCGAGGTGAAGCTCGCCGACGTACAGGACGCGGTACAGGCCGGAGCCGACGAGATCGACATGGTGATCGACCGGGGCGCCTTCCTGTCCGGGCGATATCTCGAGGTCTTCGACGAGATCGTGGCGGTCAAGCAGGCGTGCGGCGATGCGCATCTGAAGGTCATCCTCGAGACGGGCGAACTCGTCACCTATGACAACGTCCGGCGGGCGTCCTGGCTGGCGATGCTGGCCGGCGGCGACTTCATCAAGACCTCGACCGGGAAGGTCTCCCCCGCGGCGACCCTGCCGGTGACGTTGGTCATGCTGGAGGCTGTCCGCGACTTCGCCGTGTCCACCGGGCGCCGGATCGGGATGAAACCGGCCGGCGGCATCAAGACCAGCAAGGACGCCATTAAGTACCTGGTGATGATCAACGAGACAACCGGGCCAGAGTGGCTGGAGCCGGAACTCTTCCGGTTCGGTGCGTCCAGCCTGCTCAACGATCTGCTGCTGCAACGGCACAAGCTCCGCACCGGGCACTACTCCGGCCCCGACTATGTCACCGTCGACTGAGTTCCAGGCCAGAGCGAGGCGAGACCACCCATGAGTAGCGACGACGCACTCTTCTCCGCGGAGGAGTCATGAGCATGAGCCCCCCGACCGCTGCGGTCGGCTTCGAGTACGCCCCAGCGCCGGAGTCCAGGGCGATCGTGGACCTTCGGCCTTCGTACGGCCTGTTCATCAACGGCGAGTTCGTCGACGGGCACGGCTCGAGTTTCAAGTCGATCAGCCCGGCCACCGAGGAAGTGCTGGCCGAAGTCGCGAGCGGGGATGCGACCGACGTCGACACGGCGGTCCGGGCCGCTCGTCAGGCCTACAACCGGACCTGGTCCCGGGTGACCCCCGCTGACCGGGGCAAGTACCTGTTCCGGATCGCCCGGATCATTCAGGAGCGCGCACGTGAACTCGCCGTGCTGGAGTCCCTCGACAATGGCAAGCCGATCCGCGAATCCCGGGACGTCGACGTCCCGCTGATGGCGGCACACTTCTTCTACTACGCCGGCTGGTCAGACAAGCTCTCCTATGCCGGACTGGGGCCGAACCCCAAGCCGCTGGGCGTTGCCGGGCAGATCATTCCGTGGAACTTCCCGCTGCTCATGCTGGCCTGGAAGATCGCCCCAGCACTGGCTGCCGGAAACACCGTGGTCCTCAAACCGGCCGAGACGACGCCGCTGACCGCGCTGCTGTTCGCCGAGATCTGTCAGCAGGCCGACCTGCCTCCTGGGGTGGTCAACATCGTCACCGGAGCCGGGGACACCGGCCGAGCGCTGGTCGAGCATCGCGACGTCGACAAGATCGCCTTCACCGGTTCGACCGAGGTCGGACGGCTGATCGCGCGAACCGCCGCGGGCTCGCGAAAGAAGCTCACCCTCGAACTCGGCGGCAAGGCGGCGAACATCGTGTTCGACGACGCTCCGATCGACCAGGCCGTCGAGGGCATCGTCAATGGGATCTTCTTCAATCAGGGGCACGTCTGTTGCGCCGGGTCCCGACTGCTGGTCCAGGAATCGGTCGCCGAAGAGCTCATCACCTCGCTGCAGCGCCGGCTGAAGACGCTGCGGGTCGGTGACCCGTTGGACAAGAACACCGACGTCGGGGCGATCAACTCCGCCGAACAACTCGCCCGAATCCGGGAACTGTCCGAGGTCGGTGAGGAGGAGGGTGCGGTGCGCTGGTCGCCGCCGTGCGATCTGCCGGATCGCGGATTCTGGTTCCCGCCAACCATTTTCACCGAAGTGTCCCCGGCTCATCGGATCGCTCGCGAGGAGATCTTCGGCCCCGTCCTGTCGGTGCTCACCTTCCGTACTCCCGATGAGGCCGTCGCAAAGGCGAACAACACTCCGTACGGCCTGTCCGCTGGGGTCTGGACCGACAAGGGCTCGCGGATCCTGGCGATCGCGGCCAGGCTGCGGGCCGGGGTCGTGTGGGCCAACACCTTCAACCGGTTCGACCCGACGAGCCCCTTCGGTGGTTACAAGGAATCCGGCTACGGCCGCGAGGGTGGCCGGCAGGGCTTGGCCGCCTACCTCTGCGGCAAGGACGTCGAGGCGTGACCATGAGCCAGCGACTGGACGTCAGGAAGACCTACAAGCTCTACATCGGCGGGAAGTTCCCCCGTTCGGAATCCGGCCGCTCCTATGTGGTCACCGATGCGAAGGGCCGATTCCTCGCCAACGCCGCGAAGGCGTCACGCAAGGATGCTCGCGATGCGGTGGTGGCCGCCCGCTCGGCCTTTCCCGGTTGGTCGGCTGCCACTGCGTACAACCGTGGACAGGTCCTCTATCGGGTAGCCGAGGTGATGGAGGGCCGGGCCGAGCAGTTCGCAACCGAGGTGGCTGCGGGCGAGGGCCTCCGGCCGGCCCAGGCGCGGGCAGTGGTCTCCGCGGCGATCGACCGTTGGGTCTGGTACGCCGGCTGGACCGACAAGCTGGCTCAAGTCGTGGGCGGCACGAATCCGGTCGCCGGTCCGTACTTCGACTTCTCCATTCCCGAACCGACCGGAATCGTCGCCGTGCTTGCCCCGCAGGACTCCTCGCTGTTGGGCCTGGTCAGCGTCCTTGGCCCGGTCCTGGCCGGCGGGAACGTCGTGGTGGCCGTGTCCTCGCAGCGCAGGCCGCTGCCGGCCATCACATTGGCTGAAGCCCTCGCCACCTCAGATGTACCCGCCGGGGTGGTGAACCTGTTGACCGGTGGGGCGGCTGAGATCGGACCGTGGCTGGCCGACCATGCCGACGTCAACGCGATCGACCTGACCGGAACCGACGGCGCGCACGACGGGAACGACGCGGCCGACGTCGAGTTGGCACGCGATCTGGAAGTCCGCGCGGCCGGCACGCTGAAGCGGGTTCGACGTCCGAGCCCCGGTAGTCCAGACTGGGCCGCCGAACCCGGGTTGGCCCGGATGACCGCGTTCTTGGAGACCAAGACAGTCTGGCACCCGATCGGAGTCTGACCTTCCCGCCATGGCAGCACCTTCCATCGTCCCGATCGCCCTCACCATCGATGACCGAACCGGCTACACCCTCTGGGCCCCGCCATGGGAAGAGGACGGCGAGCAGTGGCAGGCCTTCCTCGGCGCCGAGGGCCGGCTGCACCTGTTCGAGTCCGAGCGGGAGTTGGCCGCATACAGCCGGACGGCCACCGAGCACGATCTCGACGACCACCCCGTTTGGCCGGTGGTAGCCGCCCTGCCGGCCCGCGACCTGAGACCGGATGACGACCATCGCTACGACTTGGACGGGTTGTACGAGCTGGTCGCCGAAAACCCCGACCGGTGGTCGGTGGGCGAGGTCGCCGACACCATCGACATCGTCAGCCGGATCGCGGAGTGTTGTTCGGCGACCCGCATCGTGCGCGACCTGGAGCAGGTGCCCGAGATCGGGCTGCTCTCGATGGGTGCCGACGCGTTCGTCGGCCGTGAGGGTGAGAACTCCTGGACGGCGATCGGCAGGGCCGTCGACGAGCACTGGGAGACCGTGCTCACCCGCCTCGGCAAACGGATCCGGTGGCCGAAGGTGGACGTGGCGATCCTGGATGCAGAGGAGAGAGAGCTCTCGGCGAAGGAAGCCGAACGAAGCGAGAAACTCTCCGCAGAACGCGCCAAGCGCCAGGCCGCATCGGCGAAGCTCGGTCGCGAGGTCGAGGACGCCGACCGCCGGGCTCTGGAGTCGGACGACCACGAGGTCCTGGTCGAGGAGCCGCTCACCGGAACCGCCGTCATCCAGTTGCCCAGCACCGCATGGGAAGCCGATGCCGACGAGGTTGACGAGGCTACCGAGTTCTGGGAGTCGGTCGGGATACTGCCGGTCGAACTCACCCTCCCAGAGGGCAGCGGGCTGACCCTGCGGTGCTATGTGGAGGACACACCGCGGTTCCTCGGGAGCAAGGGCCGGGTGCATCTGTTCCGCTCCGCGGACGGGCTCGGCACCTTCATCCGCGGCAAGGCCCCGCACGACCTACGTGACATCGCCACGTGGCCGGATGTGGTCGACAGCGATGTTCCGGCCCTACCAGCCGAGGAGGATCGCTACGACCTGGCCGAGATCTCCGAGCTGTTCAGTCGCGGGGCCAGTACCGACGTCTTCGACTACTCGCGGCTCGCGCACGCCTTTGACGGGGCGTTGGACATCGCCGAGTACGCCGACCTGGACAGCGTCGATGAGTTGATCAGGCCGACGACTCCGCTGGGCCGGGCGCTCGTCGAGAGCCAGCGTGGCCTCGGAAAGTCATTGGCGTCCGCGGACACCGCCGCGATGGCCTCGGCGTGGGACGAGCTCGTAGAGAAGGTGAGCGGCGTAGTCCGCTGGCACGACTGAGTGCTCGGTCGAGTTCTCCGTGGTGGCGGGTCAGCTGACTTCGACGCGGTTCGGCTCCTCGATGAGGTCGGCGTACGCCGGCTTGATGACGTCGTTGATCAGCGCAAGCCGCTCGTCGAAGGGGATGAACGCGGACTTCATCGCGTTGACCGTGAGCCACTGCAAGTCCGTCCAGCCGTACCCGAACGCCTCGACCAACGCAGCCATCTCCGAGGTCATGCTGCAGTCGCTCATCAGCCGGTTGTCAGTGTTGACGGTGACCCGGAAACCCAGGCGCCGTAGTAACCCGATCGGGTGCTCGGCGATGCTCGAGACGGCACCGGTCTGCACGTTCGAGGACGGGCACATCTCCAGGGGGACCCTGGTGTCACGAACGTAGGCGGCCAGTCGCCCTAGGGTCGCAGCTCCCTTGCCGTCGACGGTGATGTCGTCGACGATCCGAACGCCATGACCGAGGCGGTCTGCGCCGCACCACTGCAGCGCCTCCCAGATCGAGGGCAGCCCGAACCCCTCGCCGGCGTGGATGGTGAAGTGCCCGCTCTCGCGGCGCATGTACTCGAACGCATCGAGGTGCCGGGTCGGCGGGAAGCCGGCCTCCGCGCCGGCAATGTCGAAACCGACGACTCCAAGATCGCGATAGGCGATAGCCAGCTCCGCGATCTCTCGGGACCGGGCTGCATGCCGCATTGCGGTCAGCAGAACACCGACTCGGATCCGATGCCCGCCCTCCGCTGCCTGCGCGGTGCCGGCGGCGAAGCCACTCAGCACGGCGTCGATGACTTCGGTCAGCTCCAGCCCCTCTTCGACGTGCAGCTCCGGGGCGAATCGGACCTCGGCATAGACCACCCCGTCATGGGCAAGGTCCAGTGCGCACTCCGCCGAAACGCGCGAGAGCGCTCCACGGGTCTGCAGGACGCCGACCGTGTGTACGAATGCCTCGAGGTAGCGCTCCAACGAGCCGGAGTCCGCGGCGGTGCGGAACCAGGCCGCCAGTTCGACCGCGTTGGTCGCCGGCAGGTCCGCATATCCTACGTCCGCAGCCAGTTCGGCGACTGTCTGCGGCCGTACGCCGCCATCCAGGTGATCATGGAGCAGGACCTTCGGGGCCGCTCGGATCGACTCCTCGTCGAGTTCGCTCTGCATGAACTCACGCTATCGGCCGTGCAGGGCCGACCAACGCCACCGTCGGCAGGGGCTCGAGGCTTGTCGAGGCAACGGCTTCCGCACATGCTTGTCGGATGGAGCCCGCGCTGCACTCGGTGGTCGTCTGCGGGCTGAGGATTGCCTATCGCCGTCGCGGCCAAGGTGAGCCATTGCTCCTGCTGCATGGGGCCTTCAGCGACAGCCGCGAGTGGCGACGGCAGCAGGACGGACTGTCCGACGCCTTCGACGTGATCGCCGTGGACTGTCCCGGCTGTGGAGGTTCCGACGACCCGCCCGAAGGATTCACCATTTCGGACTTCGCTGACTGCCTAGCCCGTTTTCTCCGTGTCCTGGACATCAGTCACCCAAACGTCGGGGGGCTGTCCTTCGGCTCGATGTACGCCCTGGCGCTCTACCGCCATCACCCAGCGATCCCCCGTCGCCTTGTCCTGGCATCTGCATATGCCGGATGGGCTGGGTCGCTTGCGCCGCAAGAGGTCGCCCGACGCAAACGGTGGGTGCGCGAGATCATCGACCGGCCAGTGGATGAGTGGGGGCCGGACTTCCTGGCCACGATCTATCGGCAGCCGACCCCGCCGGGTGTGCTGGCGCAAGCGATGGACATCCTGCGCGAGGTACGTCCCGACGGCTTCCGGCGAACCGCGGAGGCCTTTTTCGACGCGGATCTTCGCGACGTGCTGCCGCTTATCACCGTTCCGACGTTGTTGCTGTACGGCGAACAGGACGAGCGTTCGCCGCTGCATGTTGCGCACGACCTGAACGCGCAGATCCGCGGCTCACGTCTCGTCGTGCTGCCGGAGGCCGGGCATGGCATCAACACTGAGGCACCGGAGGAGTTCAACACCGCCGTACGAGCGTTCTTGTCCTGCCAGTAGGTCCGGTCAGCCGTCGGCGCGATCGCGCCATCGGAAGACGATGACGCACAGAGCCATTCCGACGATGGTCCAGGCGCCCAGTACCAGGGCAACCCTGTCCAACTCGAACGAGCCAGCGGCTTCCTGGGCCGCGAAGGAGTCGGGTAGGAAGGCCGCCCGCATTCCCTGCGTCAGCCACTTGAGCGGGAAGATCGCGGCGAAGTTTTGCATCCACTCCGGCAGGTCGGTGAAGACGAAGAAGACGCCAGAGGTGAACTGCAGGACAAGGGCAATCGGCGTGACGATGGCAGGCGCGGACTTGCCGTTCTTGATCGCACTGGAGAAGGCGATGCCCAGCAACGAACAGGACGCCAGGCCCAGCAGGGTTACCCAGATCAGGGTGGCCCACTTCGCCGCTGTCGCCGGCAGGTCGACGTCGTACACGACAACCCCGACCGCGAACAACAGGGCGATCGTGGCCACGCCGACCACGATGACCTGGACGATCTTCCCCACAAAGTAAGCGGACTTCGGCATCGGCGTGCCCGACAGCCGCTTGAGCCGGCCTTCGCTTCGCTCGATGGCAATCGTGATCGCGAGGTTTTGGAAGCCTGACGCGAGGACACCCGAGGCGACCATGCCGGCCATGAAGTACTGGATGAAAGTCAGTCCCGGGGTGATCTCGTAGTTGAGCACCGCACCGAAGATCAACAACAGCATGCTCGGGAAGATCAGGGTGAAGACGAGGGCTTCCTTCTGCCGGAAGAACTCGAGGGTCTCGACCCGAGCGCGTGCCGCGTACACCCGACCGAGCGGGGGCAGGTCCGGAACGACGTCGCTCAGCACACCTGAGGTTGATGGTGCGTCGCTCACGCTGGTTCTCCGATCATCTGCAGGTAGATGTCCTCGAGGCTGGGGCGGTGCACCGCGAGCTCCGGGATCTCCCCGCCCAGCCGCTGGCTGAGTTCTCGGACGACCGCTGTCGGGGTGGCCGTGGTCTCCTCGCGACGCTGACCGTCCTCCACCCACAGCACCCGGGCCGGCGCAAGATGGCGACCACCCAGCTCTGCTGGGATGCCCACCTCGACGATTCGTCCGGCAGCGATCACTCCCACCCGGTCGGCCAGGGCCTCGGCCTCGTCGAGGTAGTGGGTGGTCAGCAGCATCGTCGTACCGAGCTGGCGCAGCTGGCGGATCAGCTCCCAGAACTGGCGTCGCGCCTCCGGGTCAAAGCCGGTCGTCGGCTCGTCCAGGAACAGCAGCCGTGGACGCCCGACGATGCCCAGCGCAACATCGAGTCGGCGCTGCTGGCCCCCAGACAGCGAGCTGGCCCTTGCCTTGAGCTTCTCGGTCAGCCCGACCAGCCCGATCACTTCCTCGACCGGTCGCGGGTCGGCGAAGTAGGAAGCCTGCACCCGTACGGTCTCGGCTACCGTCAGTTCACTGTCGCCGCTCTTGGTCTGCAGGACGATGCCGATCTGGGACTTCCACCGGGCGTCGCCTCTTGCCGGGTCGACGCCCAGGACGCTGACCTCACCGGCGTCGCGACGGCGATAGCCCTCGAGGATCTCCACCGTCGTGGTCTTGCCGGCCCCGTTGGGGCCGAGCAGGGCAAAAATCTCACCGCGGGCTATGTCCAGGTCGACGCCTGCGACGGCCTCGTGGTCGCCGTAGGCCTTGCGCAGACCTCGAACGCTGATCGCGACATCCATCGCAGCCGGCGCTGGTGCGGTCTGCTGATCGGCGATGTGCGGCGATTGCGTTGTCATGCAATCAGCCTCCCGCACCGAGCGAGTTGGTTCTACGCCCGGGTCACTGCTTCTGGGTCCGTCCCTCAGTGGCCGCGGACCAACCACACCACGGATGTCGCAGCTTTGCGGAGCACTCGCCGCGGGGGTCGCCTGCAGACCCACGGCATCTGGCTGTGGACTCCCGAGATGTCGTACGTTCACAGGTGACTCGCCGGGGGGTCCGCCTGCACACCTACGACATCAGTCCGGCGCGATGCGGTCCACGATCAGCGGCAGCAACTCGTCATCTGTGTCGATCCCGATCGCGTTCTCGAGCGCCTCCACGGCCCGCGGGATCCGATCTGCGTCGTCTGTGTGCAGCTCCAGCAGCGGTTCACCCTGGTGAACTTCATCGCCGACAGCAACCCGCCATGTGACACCTGCGGTTGCGGAGACCGGGTCCTGCTTCCGGGCCCGGCCGGCGCCCAAACGCCAGGCGGCGACTCCGATCCCGTAGGCAGCAAGGCGGGTCACGCGGCCGGAGGCAGGCGCGGCAACAACATGGTGCTCTCGGGCCACTGGTAGTTCGGCGTCGGGATCGCCGCGCTGGGCGCTGATCATCGCCTTCCAGGTGTCCATCGCCTTGCCGCTGGCCAGGACTGCGGCCGGGTCGACGTCTGGCCTGCCGGCGCCGGCCAGCATCTCCTGCGCCAACCGGACCGTCAACTCCACGACGTCCGGAGGCCCGCCGCCGGCCAGGACCTCGACCGACTCGGCGACCTCCAGCGCGTTGCCCGCGGAGCGGCCAAGCGGCCGGTCCATGGCCGTGACGAGCGCGGTAGTGCGTACGCCCGCCTCTGTGCCGATGCCGACCATCGTGCGGGCTAGTTCGGTGGCGTCCTCCACGGTCTTCATGAACGCGCCCGAGCCGACCTTGACGTCCAAAACCAACGCTCCGGCGCCCTCGGCGATCTTCTTGCTCATGATCGAACTGGCGATCAACGGAATGGATTCGACCGTTCCGGTGACGTCCCGCAGCGCATACAGCTTCTTGTCCGCCGGAGCCAACGTCTCCCCCGCGGCGCAGATCACCGCCCCGACCGAGCGCAGCTGGGCGACGTAATCGTCGTGGCTCAGATCGGCCCGCCAACCGGGGATCGACTCGAGCTTGTCCAGAGTGCCGCCGGTGTGACCGAGGCCGCGGCCGGACAACTGAGGTACCGCGACGCCGCAGGCGGCCACCAAGGGGGCCAGCGGCAACGTGATCTTGTCCCCGACCCCGCCGGTCGAATGCTTGTCGGCCGTCGGCCGGCCGAGATCACCCAGAGCCATCCGCTCGCCGGAATCGATCATGGCGTTGGTCCACCGGGCCAGCTCGGAGGCGGCCATTCCACGGAACACGATGGCCATCAGCAGTGCTGACATCTGCTCGTCGCCGACCGCACCCCGGGTGTACGCGTCGATGACCCAGTCCACCTGCTCATCGGTCAGCGTGTGCCCGTCCCGCTTCGCCCGGATGACGTCAATGGCATCCATCGCTACCCACCCCAGTCGATCGCGGATAT
>JALZDV010000060.1 GCA_030862345.1 Actinomycetota bacterium
CTTTCAGCCTCACCGACACCTATGCCGCGCAGGAGGCGTTCGTGACCGGCACTTTTGCCGGGCTGGTCCCGGTGCACACCGTGGACGGCCGGCGGATCGGCACCGGTGAGCGGGGCCCGATGGTCGCAAGACTGCAGCAGGCCTACGGCGATCTCGTTGCGCGCGACGTCGCCGGCCGCACGGCGCCGTGACGACTTCAGGCACTGCCGCACCGGATCAGTGCGTGCGCCTGGCCATGTGGTCGGGGCCGCGAAACATCTCCACCGCGTTGATGCGGTCCTGGGAGAACCGCGACGACTGTGTGGTCGTCGACGAGCCCTTCTACGCCTATTACCTGGCCGAGACCGGGAGCCAACATCCGGGTCGGGTCGAGGTGATCGAGGCGGGGGAGACCGACTGGCGGCGGGTGGTGACCGGCCTCGTCGGCAGTGTTCCCGCCGGCACTCGGATCCACTACCAGAAGCACATGGCCCATCATCTGCTTCCGCACGTCGAGCGCCGTTGGTTGACCCAGCTCACGAACGTCCTGCTGATCCGCGACCCGGCCGAGGTGGTCGCCTCGTACCGCAAGTCCCGGACACACGTGGTGGCGGCCGACCTTGGTGTCCGGCAACAACGAGACCTCTACGTGTTCCTGAGCGCACAAGGAGCGCAACCGCCGGTTGTGGACGCCGCCGACTTCCTGCGCGACCCTCCCACCCACCTGGAGTGGCTCTGCGACCTGATCGGGGTGCGGTTCAGCACGGCCATGCTCAGCTGGCCCCCGGGTCCGCGCGCTAGCGACGGCGTGTGGGCGCCGTACTGGTACGACAAGGTCCTGGCCTCCACGGGCTTTGCGCCATACCGGAGGCATTCGGTCGACCTGGGGGCCGAGGACGCGGCGGTAGCCGCAGTCTGTCGCCCGGCCTACGACGAGCTCGCCGATGTCCGGCTGCGTCTGTAGACCCGTGCCTGGTTGTTCAGAGCCCGGGCGGGGGAGAAGAGTGAGGTCATGACCGTGTTGCCATCCCTGCTGAGCGCAGTAACCGCCGGGTCGGTCGAAGTGATCGACCTGACCGCTCCGCTCCAGACGAGCACGCCGATCCTGCAACTGCCCGAGCCCTTCGGCCAGACCTGGCCGTTCGAGCTGGAAGAGATCAGCCGGTACGACGAGCGCGGCCCGGGGTGGTACTGGAACAACTTCCGCACCGGCGAGCACACCGGCACGCACTTCGATGCGCCGGTGCACTGGCGGACCTCCCGCGGGGGGGAGGATGTTGCGCAGGTATCACCTAGGCGACTGGTGGGTGCGGCCGCGGTCCTCGACTTCACCGAACAGGCCGCCGACGACCCGGATTTCCTGCTGGAGGTCGAGCACGTCACAGCCTGGCAGGACGAGCACGGACCGTTGCCCGACGGTGGCTGGCTGCTCTATCGGACTGGTTGGGACTCGCGCAGCCACGACCAGGACGAGTTCCTCAACGCCAACGAGACCGGGCCGCACACGCCAGGAATCTCGGTGGAGTGCGCCCGATGGCTGGCCGAACAAGCCCCGATTCTCGGGGTCGGGGTGGAAACCGTCGGCACCGACGCCGGCACTGCACACTCCTTCGAGCCAGCCTTTCCCTGCCACTCCTTCCTGCTCGGCGCGGGCAAGTACGGACTGACCCAGTTGCGCAACCTCGCCCGGCTCCCCGCGCAGGGTGCAGTGCTGATCGCGGCCCCGCTACCGATCGTGGGCGGCTCGGGCAGCCCGGCCCGGGTACTCGCCTTGGTCGAGCGGCCGGACAGAGCCTGACGGCGTGCCGGATGGATGAGATAGCGAAGTGAGTGCGGCCGCTTCCACGGTCGCCGAGGTCGTCGCGGCGACCTTGGCCGAGCGTGGAGTCCGGCAGGTGTTCGGGGTGGTCGGCAGCGGCAACTTCCATGTCACCAACGCGTTGATCGGCAGCGGGGCACGCTACGTCGCGGCCAGGCATGAGATGGGCGCAACGGTGATGGCTGACGCGTACGCGCGGATGAGCGATGGGATCGGTGTGGTGACCCTGCACCAGGGCTGCGGGCTGACCAACGCGGTGACCGGTCTGGCCGAGGCGGCCAAGAGCGGCACGCCGCTGCTGGCCCTTGCCGCCGAGGTGACCAACCCCGCATCGAACTTCTACGTCGACCAGCCAGCGCTGGCCCGGGCTGTCGGTGCCGAGTCCATCCGGGTCGATGATCCAGCACGGGCAGCCGCCCAGATAGCGGCGGCGTACGACCTGGCCGTATCCGGGCGCCGCACGGTTCTGGTGAACCTCCCGCTGCAGATCCAGTCCCGGCCGGTCCCGTCGATTGCGACAGACGCTGGTCAACCCCAGCCAGCTACGGTCGCAGCGCCGCCGGACGGCGAAGGTGTCGCCGAACTGGCCGGGCTGCTGCTTGGTGCGCAGCGCCCGGTGTTCGTCGCCGGCCGAGGAGCGCGGCACGCGCGTACGGAGATCGAGCGGGCGGCGGATGAGTACGGCGCGCTGCTGGCAACCTCCGCTGTCGTGAAGGGGCTCTTCCATGGCAGCCCGTGGTCACTGGACGTCTCCGGCGGTTTCGCTACCCCATTGGCGGCCAACCTCATCCGGGATGCTGATCTGATCGTCGGCTGGGGATGTGCGCTTAACATGTGGACGATGCGACACGGCCGGCTGATCGGACCCGGGACCACGGTGGTCCAGGTGGACGTCGATCGCGGGGCCCTGGGGCGGCATCGCGACATCGATCTGGGAATCCACGGTGACAGCGCCGAGGTAGCTCGTTGCGTCCGTGCCCTGTTCGACGGTGCTGCTCGCGCAGGTTATCGCAGCGACGAGGTCGCCACCCGCATCGCCGCGGAGGGTCGCTGGCGCGACGTGCCGTACCTGGACTGGGCCGCTGGCACGGGCGACAGCGCCCGGATCGACCCGCGGACCTTGACCATCGGACTCGACGACCTGCTACCCGCCGAGCGCATCGTGTCGGTCGACTCCGGGAACTTCATGGGGTACCCGAGCATGTTCCTGTCCGTGCCCGACGAGTTGGGATTCTGCTTCACCCAGGCCTTCCAGAGCATCGGACTCGGACTCGCCACGGCGATCGGGGCCGCGCTGGCCCGTCCGGATAGGTTGCCGGTAGCCGCCCTCGGTGACGGTGGCGCGCTGATGGGTATCGCAGAATTGGACACCGTACGTCGGCTGGGACTGCCGATGGTCGTGGTCGTTTACAACGATGCGGCCTATGGGGCCGAGGTTCACCACTTCAGCGGCGGCCAACCGCTGGAGACCGTGACCTTCCCGGACACCGATATCGCCTCGATCGCGCGTGGGTACGGGTTCGACGCAGTCACCGTGCGCGGGATCGACGACCTCGGCCCGGTAGGAAACTGGCTGAGGGGACCGCGCGAACGAGCCCTGCTCATCGATGCGAAGGTCGCGGGTCCGCGGGGTGCCTGGTGGCTGGAAGAGGCGTTCCGCGGCCATTAGTCGGCCACCCGGTCATGGCGATTCAACTGGTCCGCCTGGGATTGGAGAGGACGGATGGATCTAGGACTGGACGGCGTACGGGTAATCGTGACCGGTGGCAGTCGAGGCATCGGCCTGGGAATCGCACAGGCCCTGGCCCGAGAAGGGGCGGTGCTCGGTCTGATCGCGCGGAACCAGGGCGGCCTGGACGCCGCGGCAACGGCCCTCGGTGAGACGGCCCGGCAGGTGGTCACGGCTGCGGTCGATGTCACCGATTTCGCTGCGCTGCGTGCCGCCGTTGATCACCTCGCAGGACAGCTGGGCGGGTTGGACCGGGTCGTGGCCAATGCGGGCGGAACAGTGGGCGGCAACCTGCTCGACTCACGGCCTGAGGACTTCGTGGCGACCTTCGCGCTCAATGCCGGACATGCCGCCGCCCTGACAAAGGCCGCGGTGCCCTTCCTCCGCCAGTCGACCGGGGCGGCGGTGGCCTTCGTCGCGTCCGTGACCGGAATGCGCCCGGCACCTCGCACCGCCTACGCCGCCGCCAAGGCCGCTGAGATCCATCTGGCCACCACCCTCGCCCAGGAACTCGCACCCCTGGGTATCCGGGTCAATGCGGTCAGCCCGGGATCCATCCTGTTCGAGGACGGAAGCTGGGGGCGGTATCGGCGGGACGATCCGAATGATTTCGACCGCTTCGTCCGCGAGGAGTTCCCGAGCGGCCGGCTCGGACGGATCGAGGAGGTCGCTGACGTGGTCGCCTTCCTATTGTCCGACCGAGCCTCGTGGATGACCGGAGCAAACGTCGTGGTGGACGGCGGTCAGCGTTCGCCCAGCGCTCGCCGGTTCCCGCTGGCGCCCTGAGCGTGTCCTGCGGTTCGTTCAAAGGGCGAGCAGCGCGTAGGAGTGCGGATCCGGCTGGTTCGTCCTGATCACGCCATTGGCCGCGACGCTCAGCCGAACCCGGTCGTCTCCCGGGTGGTTGGGGTCATAGATCTTGAGCGTTGTCTGGTCCGGATCCTCACGCATCGAGTACGCCAGTACGACGTGATGCTTGGTCAGTGCGGCCGGATTCCAGGACAGCGCCCGAAGCAACCCGACAATGCAGGGGCGACCATTCTGGAGGTCGGTCCGTACGGCGGCCAATGTCTGTGCGGTCGAGCGGCGACGCGCCGCGACCCGGTGCGGCAACTGCAGGGCGAGATATCGCAGCGGTCCGGTTGGCAAACCGAGGCTGGTGATCTGCGCGGCAACCAGCAGGTCGACGAAGCCCGGATCCGTCGGATTGGCGTTCTCCGGGATCGGCTTCCCGGCCAGCCAGACCTCGCGGCTGAAGTGGACCATGCCACCGCAGAGCCCGCCGTACACGCGCGCGAGGGCCCGCTTCTGCACCCGGATGGCCGCGCCCTTGGGCCAAGCGTTGGCGAAGGGCAGCCCGTTCCGGCTGGGCCGGTAGTCAACCGAAAGCGTCCGTCCGGCCCACTGCGTCATGTCGTGGCCGTCGAGTCGCCGCCCACAGTTACTGAGGGGTCTCCGGTCGCGCAGGCCAGGTTGGTGGGAGCCACCGGAGTGGCGATCGCTATCGCGACCGCCTCGGGCGCGGCCAGACCGGCGTAGTCCGGCCCGAGGGCGATGTCGATCAGGTCGTCGGAGCGGCTGTCCCGGACCAGGCTGATGCCGGGGACGAACAGCGCGACGAACGCCGCCTTCTCGGCCCCTCGAGCGCCGTACCGCACCTCTCCGACTGCCAACACCTCACGGCCGCTGCGGTCGTTGTCGGTCTCGGTGACGGCGAAACCACGAGCGACGAACTCCGCGCTCGCCTGCGCCGCCAAGCCTGATATCTCGCTGGCGTTGTACACCCGCAGCCGGATGGTGGCCGGGTCCAGTGCGGTCACCGTCGGCGGCGCAGGGCACGCATCGGCGTCGGCACTGGGTCGTGCCTCGTCGGACTGCAAGACCTTGAACCACACACCGAGGGCGATGACCGCCAGGACGACCAGAAAGATCAGCGGCGGCAACGGACGGCGCGAGGAGACCCGCCGGCGCACCGGCGGGCGCAGCGGTAGGTGTACTTGCTGCGGGGCAGCCGAAGCCGGCGGCGGCACGGGCGGCGGGGACCCGTAGCGGACCGTGGGCGGTGGGCGCTGGGGGGCCGCCGGGGATTCAGGAGCCATGGTGGCGGTCAGACTAACCGGGCACGCGGCCGCGGCTGCCACGCCGGATCGATCTGCTCAGAACCTCTGCGGGCGTGGCCGAAAGCAGGTACGGCGAAACGTCGGCGCCGGATAAGGGTACATTCGCGCCCGCCTGATCCTGTCGGGTGGCTGGCGCGGGCACAATTCAGTGCCTCGCTGCGTTACCTAGGCGCGGTGCTCGAATCGGGCACCGTAGGACCGCCCGCGAGGCGGAAGACATTCCCCTGGAGGGACGCATACCCGCATGGCTACTGACTACGACGCCCCTCGTCGCAATGAGGCTGACGAACTCGGCGAGGATTCACTCGAGGAACTCAAGGCTCGTCGGGCCGAGGCCCAGGCAGCCTCGGTCGACGTGGACGAGACCGACTTCAACGAAAGCCTCGAACTCCCCGGCGCGGACCTGTCCAACGAAGAATTGACCGTACGCGTGCTGCCCAAGCAGGAGGACGAGTTCACCTGCTCGTCGTGCTTCCTTGTGCATCACCGCAGCCGGCTGGCCGGGACCCGCAAGGGTGCCCCGATTTGCCGCGACTGCGCCTGACCCGGGGGTGTCCGAACCGCAGGGCTCGGCCAGATCCGGTGAGGGAGTCGCCGACCGGCCGGAATCGTCCTCCACACTGTCCAAGGCCGCCGCTGCACTCGGCGACGCGGTAGCTCGACTGACCGGCGGCGAGTCTTCCGACGTCCCGGCCGACCCCGCCAGGGTGCGTGTCGCTTCGGCACTTGGCGGTGTCGTCTCCGGACTCGCCGGTGCCGGCCGGGTCAGCGGAAAGGGTGCTGTCGTCGGCGGCAGCTTCCTGGCCGAACTCCTAGCCAGCACCGCGACGCGACTGCCGCTGCGCGACAAGCAGACCCTGGTCCGGCAGCATCCTGGTCAGGACACCGAACAGCTCGCCGACAGCCTGGAAGCGGCCGCCTCGAAGGTTTCCGGCGCGATCGGTGGTGCCGCAGGTGGGCTCGCGGCCGCCCAGTGGCTGGCCACACCCAGCCTGGTCGCGATTCCCATCGAACTGGCCGCCGAGACCTTGCTCATCGCCGCCGTCGAGCTGAAACTCGTCGCGGAACTGCACGAGATCTACGACGCACGCCCGCCGGGCGAACTCAGCGACCGGGCGACGGCCTATCTCGGGTCCTGGACCGCACAGCGGGGTCTGCGCGATCAGGGCCAGACCGTCGGCCTTGCCTCGCGGCTGGCTTCGGCCGGGACTATCGCGCTCCGCAAACGGATCACCGGTCGACTGGCGCGCAATCTCGGCTCGTTCCTCCCGTTTCTGGCCGGTGCCGTCATCGGCGCCCGCTACAACTCCTCCGGTACCCGCAAACTCAGTCAACGGTTACGTGCCGATCTCGCGGTCCAGCCGCAGCGAATTCCGAGTCAACGGCTAGCACAGTCCTAGCGCCCGCGACCCCGCCCAAGGCTCGCTCGTCGGCCCTTGCCCGAAGGAGTACGCGCAAGCCTGCCCGGGTAGCCTGCCGGGCGTGCTGACAGACCGGGCCGACGCAGAGCAGCCGGTGGTGGACGTACAACTGCTGCACGGTTTCCTGCCCTCCTACGCGATGCCAGGCGATGCCGGCGCCGACCTCTGTATCGCCGAGGATGTCGACCTGGAACCCGGCGAGCGCGCGCTCGTCGGCACCGGGATCGCCATCGCGATCCCGTCCGGCTACGCCGGATTCGTCCATCCGCGGTCGGGCCTGGCCGCCCGGCACGGGGTGAGCCTGGTCAATGCCCCTGGCACCATCGATGCGGGCTACCGGGGCGAGATCAAAGTCAACCTGATCAACTTCGATCGCACTACGTCGGTGTCGCTGCGCCGCGGCGACCGGGTAGCTCAGCTGATCATCCAGCCGGTGGCCACAGCAGTCTTCCGGGAGTCCGCGGACCTGGCGGCATCCGTCCGCGGCCGCGCCGGCCATGGGTCCACCGGCGGGTACGGCTCCGCCGCTGACCGCGCTCCGGTCGCTTCGATCGACTCAGACCCGGATCTCGCGGACAACCCACAGCAGAGGAGCTGAACCGAAATGCCGTTCGGTCGCAAGCGTCGCCTCGATCGCAGTGTGCGCGAGCGTGGCGTCGCCCCCGAGGTCGAGGAACGGCATCGCGACGACGACCGCGAGTCGACCACCGGCCCCTTCGACATCGGTGATGTCGGTGAGGACGACGTTGAAAGGGTCGACTTCGGCGCGATGCTCATCCCGAAGAGCCCGGACAACGATCTGCGAGTCGGACTGGACGCCAAAGGACGGGTGGTCTCGGTCTCGGTGCACCGCAACGGCTCGGCGATGCAGATCGGCGCCTACGCCGCCCCGCGCGACGGCGCCATCTGGCCCGATCTGCGCCCGGAGTTGGCCCAATCCATCAGCAGTCAGGGGGGCCGGGCGCGGGAGACCGGGGGGCCGTTCGGCCCAGAGTTGGCCGCCGAGTTGGCTCCGCCGCGAACCGGCGGAAAGGAGGCCGCCAAGGCGCCCGCCCGCCCGGCTCGCTTCCTGGGCGTGGACGGCCCGCGCTGGTTCCTCCGGGCCGTGCTGACCGGGCCGGCAGCCACCGACGAGCAGGCCGCCGAGCCGCTGCTGACCACCCTGCGCGAGGTGGTCGTGGTCCGCGGATCAGAGCCGAAGCCGGTCCGGGAACCCTTGCCGCTCAAGCTCCCAGCTGAGCTGGCCGAGCAGTTCGGCCAGGCCGTGGACGCCGACGCCGACAAGCCTCCGCCACCACCGTCCATCACGATCTGAATG
>JALZDV010000063.1 GCA_030862345.1 Actinomycetota bacterium
CGAGAGAGTGAGCGCGGAGTAGACCATGCAGCTAGGAATGATCGGCCTGGGAAAGATGGGCGCGAACATGGTCGCCCGGTTGCGCGATGCCGGACATGAGGTGATCGGGTACGACGTCAACCCCGGAACCCGGGATGTGGACAGCCTCAAGGAACTCGTGGCTGCCCTCGACCCGCCGCGCGCCGTCTGGGTGATGGTCCCGGCCGGCGAGCCGACCCAGCAGACCATCGCCGCACTGCGAGACCTGCTCTCGGAGGGTGACATCGTGGTCGACGGCGGGAACTCGAGGTTCACCGATGACCAGGCTCACGCGGCGATGTTGGACCAGCACGGAATCGGCTTCGTCGACTGCGGCGTCTCCGGCGGGGTGTGGGGACGGGAGAACGGGTACGGCCTGATGTCGGGCGGGTCGACCGAAGACGTGCGGCGACTGCAGCCGATCTTCGACGCCCTCCGTCCCCAACCGATCGAGGAGGAGCCGGGCGCCGGATACGCGCACGCCGGCGAGGTCGGCGCCGGACACTTCGCCAAGATGGTGCACAACGGCATCGAATACGGGTTGATGCAGGCCTATGCCGAGGGATTTGAGCTCCTGACGGCCGCCGACCTGGTCACCGACGTACCTGCCGTACTCGCCGCCTGGACCCAGGGCACCGTCATCCGCTCCTGGCTGCTGGACCTACTGGTCCGCGCGCTCGAGCAGGATCCCGAGCTGGATGACATCCGCGGATACGTGCAGGACTCGGGAGAGGGCCGGTGGACGGTGGAGGAGGCGATCCGGCACCGGGTGCCGATGCCGGTCATCTCGGCTGCGCTGTTTGCGCGGTTCGCCTCCCGCCAGGACGATTCTCCGGCCATGCAGGCCGTCGCTGCCCTGCGCAACCAGTTCGGCGGGCACGCCACGGTCGGCCGGGACGAGGACGTGGAAGCGCCGGGCTCGCCCGAACCGCCGTCGCGTCGTACGGCGGCCCGGGTGGCGAGAACTGCGCCGGAGAAGGGCGTTGCCGAGGGCTCGGCGCAGGCTCGGGCTGCCGTCCCCGTCGATCCCTCCTGACCGGCCGGCCAGCAGCCTTCCTCGTGACAGGGAGCCGAGCGCGGCCCGAGTGCCTCGTGATCTTGACGGAATCGTCGGTTTCTCCCGCCAGAACGGGCCTTGAACCGGCAACAACGTCAAGATCACGATGCTGGCCCGGTGCTGCGGCCGCAACCGTGGTGGGCTGAGCCGTGCATCTGCGCCACTTCGTGCTGCACGACTTCCGCAGCTGGGCCGCGGCTGATCTGACCCTGGAGCGGGGTCCGGTGGTCTTCGTCGGCCCGAACGGCCACGGCAAGACCAATCTGGTCGAGGCCGTCGGGTATCTGGCCACGCTCGGCTCGCACCGGGTTGCCACGGATGCGCCGTTGGTGCGGCAGGGTGCCGATCAGGCGGTGATCCGGGCCCGGTTCGGCCGCGACGACCGGGAAATGCTGGTGGAGTGCGAGATCAGTCCGGCCAAGGCCAACCGGGTCCGGGTGAACCGGGCGCCGCTGCCTCGCCCGCGTGAGCTGCTCGGCCTGGTCCGGACCGTGCTGTTCGCGCCGGAGGATCTGGCCCTGGTCCGAGGTGATCCGGCCGAGCGACGCCGGTTCCTGGACGAGCTTCTGGTGACCCGGGCACCGCGATACGCCGGAATTCGCCAGGACTACGACCGGGTGCTCAGGCAGCGCAATGCACTGCTGAAGACCGCCCGGCATGCCCGCGGGGCCGCACTGAGCACCCTCGACATCTGGGATGGCCATGTGGCCCGGATCGGTGGCGAGCTGTTGGCCGGCCGGCTGAGACTGGTGGCCGAGCTGGCGCCGTACGTGCGCGCCGCGTACGCCGCGATAGCCGGTCTGGGGTCAGACGAGTCGGTGGCAGCCGGGATCTCGTACCAGAGCAGTGTGCTGATTCAGGGCGTCCCCGACTCACACGATTCGACTCAGGGGCACCCTGAGCCGAACCTAACGTTGCAATCTTCCCCTGATGCGGTCGCCGGACTCATCGAGGCGATCGCCAAGGCGTTGCTCAGCGTCCGGAGTGACGAACTCGACCGAGGGATCACGCTCGTCGGCCCGCACCGCGACGAGCTCCGGCTGCGCCTGGGTGACACGGCGGCCAAGGGGTATGCGAGTCACGGGGAATCCTGGTCGTTCGCGCTGGCCCTCAAACTCGGGGCGTACGACCTGCTGCGTGCGGATGGGGTCGAGCCGATCCTGATCCTGGATGATGTTTTCGCCGAGCTGGACAGCCGTCGCCGCGCGCATTTGTCCACGATCGCGGCCGCGGCGGAGCAGACGTTGATCACCGCGGCCGTCTCGGAGGACGTACCGGAGTCGCTGAACGGAATGCGCTTCCAGGTGGCTGACGGGGAAGTTGATCGCATTGCCTGACATCGCTGACATGCCTGACATCCCCGACAACCTGCGCGATCATGGACCGGTGACCGGATTCCGGCCCGATTCGTGGTCGCAGCGCCATGATCACGAGGTGTCATGACCTCGGAGGACGACGCGGATGCTGGTGCTGCCGCTGGGGCCAGGGCCGGCGACGGCGCCGGTACGGGGGCGGCGACGCCGGGCGATCTGGCCCGGGCGGCGATGCATGCGGCGGCACGCACCGCCAAGGCCAACCCTGGAGCTCAACCCCGCCGGGTGGCTGGACGACGTCGCGAGAACTGGAGCTCAGCCGGCCCGGACCAGGCTGACCCGCAACCACTGCGATCCCTGGTCGGCCGGCTTCTCGATGACCGCGGTTGGGGAGACCAGGCGCGGGAGGGGACGCTGTTCGGCCGCTGGCCCGACCTGGTCGGCCCGCAGATCGCCGCGCACTGCCGGCCGGAGCAGCTCCGCGACGGCGAGTTGCTGGTGGTCGCCGACACCACGGCATGGGCGACCCAGCTACGGCTGCTGGTCCCCAGGATCCACGCCAAACTGTCCGCCGAGCTCGGCGGCAACCTGATCCGCCGGATCCGCGTCCAGGGACCCGTGGCTCCGACCCGGCATGCGGGTCCGCGACGAGTCAAGGGCCGCGGCCTGCGCGACACGTTCGGCTGACCTGCTTCAGCGTGAGCCAACCGAAGCGCGGCCAGCCTCGCGCGTTATGCGCATAACGTCCCGATTCCGCCGCGCGCATCCGGCACGATGTGCGCATAACGTGCAAGGGGATGAGTGACCTCTACGTCCACGGATATCAGCCCCGAGAGAACGAACGTCTGCAGGATCAGGCCGGAACGCTGGTCAGCCTGCTGCATGCCGACACCGCCTACCCGCCCGGAAGCGCGGTTTTGGAGGCGGGCTGCGGTGTCGGTGCGCAGACAGTGACCCTGGCCAAGCACAGCCCGCAGGCTCGGTTCACCTCGGTGGACATCTCCGCGGACTCGGTCGACGAAGCCGAGCAACGCACCTCCGCCGCGGGACTCAGCAACGTGGCGTTCCGGCAGGCGGACATCTTTGAGTTGCCCTTTGCCGCTGAATCCTTCGACCACGTCTTCGTGTGCTTCGTGCTTGAGCACCTGTCTCGGCCAGTGGAGGCCTTGGCAGCGCTCAGCCGCCAACTCAAACCCGACGGCACGATCACGGTCATCGAGGGCGATCACGGCTCGGCCTACTTCCATCCGGACAGTCCCGCAGCTCATGACGCGATCCAGTGCCAGATCACCCTGCAGCGGCAAGTCGGCGGAAACGCGCTGATCGGACGGCAGGTCTACCCGCTCATGGCGGCCGCGGGTTTCGCGGAGGTCAGCGTGTCCCCGCGCATGGTGTACGTCGATGCCAGCCGACCCGAACTGGTCGACGGCTTCACCCGAAAGACCTTCACCGCGATGATCGAAGGAGTGCGCGAGCCCTCGATCGCGGGGGGACTTATCGATGCGGCGAGCTTCGACGCCGGTGTCCGCGATCTGCACCGGACCACCGAGCCGGACGGCGTGTTCTGTTACACGTTCTTCAAAGGCGTCGGCGTCAAGCGCGGGACTTGACGGTTATGCGCATAACCGCAAGTGGGTAGGCCGATTTTAGGGAGCCGTGGGAAGCGGCCGGGGCATGAGCACGGCCGCGGCGATGTAGACGAACAGGCCGATTCCGCCCCAGAACAAACTGACCAGGAACGCCAGCCGGATGTAGACCGGATCGATGTCGGTGTGCTCGGCGATTCCACCGCAGACCCCGGCGATCATCTTGTCGGTTCCACTTCGCCGCATCCGGACGTCGCGCTCGGGCGGATCCGGATACCAAGCGGTGGCTGGTGCGTAGGGCCCG
>JALZDV010000086.1 GCA_030862345.1 Actinomycetota bacterium
ACCCCGGTGTTCGTGATCTCGGTCGCGGCCCAACTCGCGGGCATGCATGCGCAGACCCTGCGCCAGTACGACCGGCTGGGATTGGTCTCGCCTGGGCGCACGCCCGGCGGCGGGCGCCGCTACAGCGCTCGGGACATCCTGCGGCTGCAGACGGTGGCCCGGTTGTCCCATCAGGAGGGCATCAACCTCGCCGGGATCAAACGGATCATCGAACTGGAGTCGGCAGTCACCAAGTTGGAGCACGAACGGGACCGCCTCGCCGAGGAACTCGAGCTGTCCGAACAGCGCCGCCTGTCGGCCGAGTCGGCGGTGCACGCGTCCTATCGGCGCGACCTCGTCCCGCTGAATCAGCAGTCACTGGTGTTCTACCGAGCCCGGCCGCGCCCCCCGCGCTAACCCCCATCCGCGGTTATGCGCATAACTGTCAAGCTCGGGGCCTGGAATCCGCGGTTATGCGCATAACCGTCAGATCCCCGCGGGCGGCTGCCAATCGTCGGACTGCCTACTCGAGCGCGGCGTGCAGGCTGATCTCGACTCCGGTCAGCGCCTTGCTCACCGGGCAGGCGGTCTTTGCCTTCCGCGCCAATTCGACGAAGGCGTCGGCGTCGAGCCCGTCGACCTCGGCGCGGACGATCAAATCGATGCCGGTCAGGCGCAATCCGCCCGCCGGATCTTTGCCGACCGAGACGTCCGCCGTGACCTCCATGCTGCGCGGCGTCGCACCCGCTCTCTGGATCAGCCCGGACAGGGACATGGCGTAACAGGAGGAGTGTGCGGCGGCGATCAGTTCCTCCGGGCTGGTGGTGCCGCCGGCGTCGTCGGCCGCGCGCTTGGGGAACGACACGTCGTAGGTACCGACCTTGGAGCTGCTCAGCTCGACCTGGCCGGATCCTTCCAACACGGTTCCGGTCCAAGCCGTACGTGCGGTACGAGTGGGCATGTCTCTCCAGGAGATTTGGGGATTAGAGAGAGTTGAGCGGAACACGCTCAACTCTCAACTCGTTCTCTTAAGTGAACCAGCTCGACATCACGAGAGGCATGCTCGACAACATGGAATCCAAGCTCACCACCCGCGCGCAGGAGGCAATCACCGCCGCACAGCGACTCGCCGTCTCCGGCGGTCATCCCGCACTGGAATCGGTCCATCTCCTGCAGGCTCTGTTGGAGCAGTCTGACGGCATTGCCGTACCACTGCTGCAAGCCTCCGGAGCCGACCCCGCTGAGGTACGAGCGGCCGCGAGCGCAGCCGTCGGTCGGCTGCCGAGTGCGAGCGGGTCGACCGTGTCCGCGCCGGCGCCCTCGCGGGATCTGCTCCGGGTCCTGAACGCCGCCGGTGAGCAGGCGACCGCGCTCGGGGATGAGTACGTCTCCACCGAGCACCTGCTGGTGGGGCTGGCCTCGGTCGGCGGTGAGGCGGCGAAGGTCCTCGCCAACGCGGGGGCCACGGCCGACTCGCTGACGGCCGCTTTCCGCACCGTACGGGGTAACCGCCGGGTCACGACTCCGGATCCGGAGGCCACCTACCAGTCCTTGAACAAGTATGCGGTCGACCTCACCGAGCGGGCCAGGGAAGGCAAGCTCGACCCGGTCATCGGTCGGGACACCGAGATTCGCCGCGTCGTGCAGGTTCTGTCCCGACGGACGAAGAACAATCCGGTCCTCATCGGGGAGCCTTGTGTCGGCAAGACCGCCATCGTCGAGGGGTTGGCTCAGCGGATCATCGCAGGCGACGTGCCCGAGAGCCTCAAGGACAAGCGACTCATGTCGCTGGACCTGTCGGCCATGGTCGCCGGCGCCAAATACCGGGGGGAGTTCGAAGAGCGGCTCAAGGCCGTGCTGTCCGAGATCACCGACTCCGACGGTGAGATCATCACCTTCATCGACGAACTGCACACGATCGTCGGGGCCGGCGCTACCGGTGATAGCGCGATGGACGCCGGCAACATGATCAAGCCGATGCTCGCCCGCGGTGAACTCCGGATGGTCGGAGCCACGACGCTGGACGAGTACCGCGAGCACATCGAGAAGGACGCCGCGCTGGAGCGCCGTTTCCAGCCGGTCCTGGTGGGTGAACCCTCCGTCGAGGACACTGTGGGCATCCTGCGGGGACTCAAGGAACGCTACGAGGTCCATCACGGCGTACGGATCACCGACGCGGCGATCGTGGCCGCCGCGACACTGTCCGACCGCTATGTCACCGCGCGGTTCCTGCCGGACAAGGCGATCGACCTGATCGACGAGGCCGCCAGCCGGCTGCGGATGGAGATCGACTCACGGCCGGTCGAGGTCGACGAGGTCGAACGGGTCGTACGCCGGCTCGAGATCGAGGAGATGGCGTTGTCCAAAGAGGACGACCCGGCCTCGATGGAGCGGCTGGCGGCGCTGCGCGAGGACCTTGCCGACCGACGGGAGAAGCTGGCCGAACTGACCGCCCGATGGCAGCAGGAGAAGTCGGCGATCGACCGGATCCGGCTGGCCAAAGAGGAATTGGAAGCGGTACGCCTGGAATCCGACCGGGCCGAACGCGAAGGTGACCTGGCCCGAGTAGCCGAGCTGCGCTACAGCCGGATCCCACAGCTGCAGCGCCAACTGGACGAGGCTGAAGCAGCCGTCCACAGTGGATCCTCGATGCTGACCGAGGAGGTTTCCGAGCACGACATCGCAGATGTCGTCGCGTCCTGGACCGGCATCCCCGCAGGGCGGTTGATGGAGGGCGAGACGGCGAAACTGCTGCGAATGGAGCAGGTGCTGGCCACTCGGGTCGTCGGTCAGGATGCGGCCGTCCAGGCGGTATCGGATGCCGTACGCCGCGCCCGAGCCGGAGTGTCCGACCCGAACCGGCCGACGGGTTCGTTCCTCTTCCTGGGCCCGACCGGCGTCGGCAAGACAGAGCTCGCGAAGGCGTTGGCCGAGTTCCTGTTCGACGACGAACGGGCGATGGTCCGCATCGACATGAGCGAGTACGGCGAGAAGCACTCGGTGGCCCGGTTGGTCGGTGCCCCGCCCGGCTACGTCGGGTATGAGTCCGGTGGACAGTTGACCGAGGCGGTACGTCGGCGGCCCTACACCGTCGTTCTCCTGGACGAGGTGGAGAAGGCGCATCAGGACGTCTTCGACATCCTGCTTCAGGTGCTCGACGACGGCCGGCTGACCGATGGTCAGGGCAGGACGGTGGACTTCCGCAACACCTTGTTGATCCTGACCTCCAATCTCGGTTCCGCCCTCATCGCCGACCAGGTACACCCCGAGCAGGAGCGTCGGGACGCGGTCATGGAGGTGGTGCGCCGGCACTTCAAGCCGGAGTTCCTCAACCGCCTCGACGACATCGTCATGTTCAACTCGCTGGGCGCCGAGGAGTTGGCCCACATCGTGGACATCCAGGTCGACCAGTTGGCCCGCCGGCTGTCTGCCCGCAGGTTGGTCCTGGAGGTGACCCCGGCAGCCCGGGAATGGCTCTCGCTGGGCGGATTCGACCCGGTGTACGGAGCGCGTCCGCTGCGTCGCCTCGTCCAGTCCGCGATCGGTGACTCGCTGGCCCGAGCGCTACTGGCCGGTGAGATCCGAGACGGCGACACCGTCACTGTCGACATCGCGCAGGGCGATGACGGCTTGACGGTGACTGCGGCCCGCTGACGGACCCGGGCGGTCTGCGGCAGGATGTCTACATGAGCCAGCCGCCTTATGCACCCCCGCCCCCCGCAGGGGGACCGAACCCGAGCTACCAGAACCCCGGCCAGCCCAACCCCGGCTACCAACACCCCACCTATCCCGCCCCGGGATACCAGCCACCACCAGGTCAGGGTCAGTACCCCGGCTATCAGAACGCGCCACCGCCACCGAGCGGGTACGGAGCGGGTGGCGGGATGCCTCCGCCACCGCCGGGCTGGGGTGCTGGACAGTCGCAGCAAGCTATGACCCGGCCATCGACCGTCAAGTACGCGATGTACGCACTTCTGGCCAACCTGGTGCTGAGCCTGATCGCCTCGGTCCTGATCTTCGCCAACCAGGACGCCTACCTCGACGAGGCCCTTCGGGATGCCGGCCTGGATCCGGACTCTACGTCTACGTCGGCGATCGTCGACTCGGCGTACACGGTCGGAGCGATCATCGGCCTGGTCTTCGTGGCTCTGTGGGCGATGTTCCTCTGGTTTGCGTGGAAGGGGCACAACTGGGCGCGGATCGTGATCTGGGTGCTCGGTGGCCTGTCGCTGTTCGGGATCTTCACCGCTTTCAGTTCCCCGGTCGGCACCGTGGTCGTGGTCAACGTATTGAGCCTGCTGCTCACCCTGGCAGCGGTGGTGCTGCTTGCCCTCAAGCCGTCGAATGACTGGTACCGCTATCAGGGCAACGCCCGGAAGTACGGTTGGCCGGGCCGGGCGTGACGCCAGAGGTCAGCCGACGACACTGTCCTCTATGCAGCGGCTCAGCTCCTGCTCGGTGATGTCGACGCCGTACTGCTCCTGACAGTCCGAAGCGATCTGGAGTCCCAGAACGAGCAGCACAGTGCCGATCGCAATGCCGGCTATCCCCGTGACCAGGCCCGCTATGGCCATCCCCTTGTTGCTGACCCGGTCCGAACGTGCCCGGGCCAAGGCCACGCCAGCGAAGATGAGCGCCAGGATGCCCAGGATGATGCCGGGCAGGGACAGCCAACTGGTGGCCAGTGCGAGGATGCCGAGCACCATCGCGGTGATCGCCAGCCCGTTACGAGGCGCAGGTCGCCCGTACCCGTAGGGCTGGCCCGGTGCATTCGGCGGCGGAAAGCCGTACGGGGTGGGAGCGCCGTACGGTTCGTAGGGCGGAGGCGAGGACATGCCTCCACCGTAGGGGAATGGGTCGGCGGCAGGCTTGCCCTGGCAAGCTGCCGTCATGCCTGACACCTCGAAGGGCTCGACTCCGGTGCCTGCCGATCGGATGCCCACACCGGTCAAGGTCGCCGCGATCCTGCTCGGCTTCCTCGCCGCACTGTTGTTGGTCAACGCGGTGCTTGGCTTCGTGGGGCTGACCGGGATCCTGGACGAGTTCGCCGAGGCGGCTCGGGATCGGGATGCGGCGTTCGACCGGGATGCGGCGGGTACTCAGCTGACGACACTGTTCATCGCCGGCGCTGTGGTTGGAGTGGCCTGCGCCGCAGCGGTGTTCCTGCTCGCCCGCCGGAACAAGATGGGGCGGCTGCTGGGCGTCGCCTGTGCGGCGATCCAATTGGCCCTCGGCCTGCTCAACGCGGTCAGTGTAGGCGGCCTGTTGAACTACACGCTGCTCATGATCGTGCTCACAACCGCGATCCTCGTGATGCTTTTTCGCAGACAGACAGTGGACTGGTTCCGGACCGCGCCCGCCACCTGAGGACGCCGTCGGCGGCGCTAGCCTCCGGAGATGTCCTACCCCAACCAGGATGTCGTTGCGGCTTCGCTTGGCCGCCCGGCCCCTATAGCTCTGGTCACCGGCGCCACGGCCGGCATCGGCGCCGCCTTCGTCGCCCAACTCGCTCGCGAAGGGAGCGACCTGGTGACGGTCGCGCGCACGGAGTCCCGGCTCGCCGAGCAGGCGGCGGAGTTGCAGCAGCGGTACGGCATCGCGGTGCAGACGATCGCCGCGGATCTGTCGACCGACGAAGGGCTTGGCCGGGTCGAGGCTCGGGTTGCTGACACCAACGCACCGATCGACCTGCTGGTCAATAACGCCGGATTCGGGCTACCGGCCGACTTCCTGGACTCCGACATCTCCGCCGAGGACGGGATGCTGGCCGTCAACGTGCGGGCGGTGATGAGGCTGACCCATGCGGTCCTGCCGGTCATGGTCGAGCGTGGTAGCGGCGGCATAGTCAACGTGTCCTCGGTCGCGGGCTCGGTGCCCACCGCGACCGGCGCGACGTATGCGGCGAGCAAGGCGTGGGTGACTTCCTTTACTGAATCCCTGTCCATGCTGGTGAAGGACAGGGGCGTCCGGTTGACCGCGTTGTGCCCCGGGTTCACCCGGACCGAATTCCATGACCGGGTCGGCGTCTCCCGAGGAGGGGTCCCGGAAGCCTTATGGCTGGACGCCGCGGACGTGGTCTCGGCCGGCCTGCGTGATCACCGCCGCGGAGCGGTCATCAGCATTCCGGGGGTCCAGTACAAGGTTTCGGTGATCGGGTCCCGGCTGCTCCCCCGCGGGTTGTTGCGCTGGGCCAGTGGCCGGGTGACCTCGGGGTCCTAGGCGCGTCGGCTGGAGTCTGAACCGCTCCGACCTGAACCGCGTTGCCTCCGCGTGCGAAGACCTCAGGTGAGCACCGAGGACGCAATCGTCTCCGCGGAGGAGCAATGAGCACCGAAATCAAACCCAGCGCCCGTAGCGAAACCACGCCTTGGGTACGGCGGGGCCTGTGCGCGTTGGCGGGTTTGATCTCGGCCGGAGTTGCCCTCGGCGTGGCGGAACTGCTCGCCGGCATCGTGGGCCCGAACAGCTCACCGGTTATCGCGATCGGTGGGGCCGTCATCGACGCCACACCGCGACCGCTCAAGGACTTCGCGATCACCACTTTCGGTGAGAGCGACAAGGTCGCCCTCGTCGTCGGGACCCTGCTCCTGCTGGCCGCCTTCTCCATGGTGCTGGGGTTGTTGGCTTGGACTCGACTGAAGTTGGCGGCCGCAGGCGTCCTGCTCTTCGGGCTGCTGGGTGCGGCAGCCGCGATCACGAGGCCGACCGGATCGTTCCTGGACATGCTGCCTTCGATCGTCGGCGCGCTCACCGGAGCAGTCGCTCTGGTCTACCTGATCACCGCACTTGCCCGACGGGTGGCGACAGCCGGCCGGTCGTCCGGGGTGCCCCGGGCGTCATCGGCCGATGCCAAAGGCCAACACGCAGACGAGATGCTCGTCGCGAAGCTCCGCGAGCGGCTCGCCGGCGTCGACCGGAACACCTCGTCGCTCAACCGACGGGGATTCTTCCTCGCCGGCGGACTCACCGCCGGTGCCGCAGTCGTGGCCGGCGGGGCGGGCAAGCTGCTGCAGCGACGGTTTGCTGTCTCCGGCGCACGCGACGAGATCACCCTGCCGACGCCATCGAGCCCGGCTCCGGCGCTGCCGCCGGGGGCGGATCTGGCCGAGACCGTCGACGGGTTGACCCCGCTGTTCACCGACAACAATGACTTCTACCGGGTGGACACCGCTCTCACTGTTCCACAGGTTTCGCCGTCGGACTGGTCGCTGCGGATCTTCGGAAGGGTCGACCAAGAGGTCGAATTCACCTTCGAGGACCTGATCAATCGCGATGACCTCATCGAGCGGGACATCACGATCAGCTGCGTGAGCAACCAGGTCGGCGACAAGCTGGCCGGCACCGCCCGATGGATCGGTGTCCCGCTGAAGAACCTGCTGGACGAGGCTGGGATCAAAAGCGGCGCAGATCAGTTGGTGTCCCGTTCGGTGGACGGCATGACGATCGGTACGGCCACCGACTCCGCCATGGACACCGAGGACGCGATGATCGCGATCGGGATGAACGGCGAACCCCTTCCGGTGGAGCACGGCTTCCCGGCGCGGATGATCATTCCGGGCCTGTACGGCTACGTGAGTGCGTGCAAGTGGATCGTCGAGATCGAAGTAACAACCTTCGATGCCTTCGACGCCTACTGGGTCGAGCGCGACTGGGACCGCGAGGCCCCGATCAAGGTTTTCTCGCGAATCGACACCCCGCAGGGTCTGCGGCCGATCAAGTCCGGTCCTCGCATGGTTGCCGGGATCGCCTGGGCGCAGACGCGTGGGATCGCCAAGGTCGAGGTCAAGGTGGACGGCGCCGACTGGGCCGAGGCGGAACTCTCGCCCGAGGTGAACAAAAACCTGTGGCGGCAATGGACCTACCCGGTGGACTTCGCCGCGGGTTCGCACACGATCGTCGTACGGGCCACGACCCAGGACGGCGAGCAGCAGCCGGAGCAACGAGTTGACCCGTTTCCGAACGGCGCCACCGGCTGGCACAACATCGTCGCCAGCGTGAGTGACGACGTCTGAGATCACTGGCGGTCAACTCCGGTGAGCCGCAACGGCATCCCGTACAACCCCGACTCGCGAGTCCGGGCACCGGCGGGTACGTCTGCGTCTGTGCCCGGCGTTTGCATTGCGGTGCAATGAGATTCGGCACCCATGATCCAAACTTGTGTACCAACGTGACCTCATCGTGATGAACCGGTTTCCCGTCCGGCCCGAACGCTCTGTGAAGGAACACCCCACCGACCCGCCGGACATGAACTGGCGAAGGGAGCACCAAAGTGAACAAGCGAACCACTCGCAGCATCCTGCTTGCATCGGTCATGGGCATGACACTGGCGCTGAGCGCCTGTGGCTCCGACGAGCCGAGCACGTCCTCCTCCGCCGGTGACGAAGCCGCCACCACCGAGGAAGCCACTACCGAAGAGACCACTGAGGAAGCCCCCGCGGAAGAGGGCCCATTCGGCGCGGCGTGCGCCGGTGTCCCCACCGAGGGCGAGGGCAGCGTCGAGGGCATGGCTGACGATCCGGTCGCCACTGCCGCCAGCAACAACCCGCTGCTGTCCACCCTCGTGGCTGCCGTCACCGCCGCCAACCTGGGCGACACGCTGAACGGTGCTCCTGAGCTCACCGTCTTCGCGCCGTCCAACGACGCGTTCGCTGCCGTTGACCCGGCTGCGCTGGCCTCGCTCCTTGAGCCGGCCAACGTCGATCAGCTGACCGCGATCCTGACCTACCACGTCATCGGCGAGCGCATTGCTCCCGAGGACCTGGCCGGTACGTTCCCGACGCTGAATGGCGCGGAAGTCACCATCGAAGGTAGTGGCGAGGAGTTCACGACCAACGTCGGTGGCACCCCGACCGCGAGCGTGGTCTGCGGCAATGTGCAGACTGCGAACGCCACCGTGTACATCATCGACCAGGTCATGATGCCCCCGGCTGCCTAAGCACCACGGGTGCACCGCACCACATCTGCACCGCAGCACAGCAACATCCGCACCGCAATTAACCCCACAGCGCAGCGCGGG
>JALZDV010000096.1 GCA_030862345.1 Actinomycetota bacterium
GGCCCCGGCGGACTCGTCGCTGGACTCGCCCGGGGACAGTACGGACGCGGCGAAGTCGGACGCCTCGGACGAGCCGGCTCCCGACGCCGCCGAGGCAGGAGCGGTGACCAACCTGGCCGAGCCGGCCGACCGGCCGGCCAGCACGTCCTGAGCCGGGGCAGTTGACCCCAACCATGGAGGTTTAGGCTTCGCCCGGCAGCTCAACTCCCGAGGAGAACTGTGCCCCTGAACGTCGAACTGGTAGCCGTCGAGCGCCAGATCTGGTCCGGCGAGGCCAATATGGTCATCGCCCGGACCACCGAGGGCGAGCTGGGAATCCTGCCTGGACACATCCCGCTGCTGGGTCAGCTCGCCGAGGGCGGCGTCGTACGGATCATGCAGGAATCCGATGAGGAACTGGTCGTCGTCGCGCACGGTGGGTTTCTGTCGGTGACCGATCGGGGGGTGTCGATCCTGGCCGAGGTTGCGGAGTTCGCCTCGGAGATCGATGTCGCCAGAGCGCGCAGGGCATTGGAGACCGCACGGGCCGCCGACCAGGATGACGAGGATGCCCAGGCAGCCGCCAGGCGCGCGGAGTCGCGGCTGCTCGCGGCCGGGGAATCGGTCTAGGCAACCAGCCGTGTCGGGCGGGGGAAGCTCGTGACGATGACGGGCAAGGTCATTGCCGCCTCGTTGGTGCTCCTGCTCCTGATTCTGCTCGTTGTCGGCTTCGTCGTCCGCCGCTCTCTGCTGTTGCGCGGCATCGGTGCCGTCGAGATCTGGATCAAGCTCTCGCCACGGCGCTGGTCGCTGGGAGTCGGCTGGTTCGACGGCGACCAGCTGTCCTGGTACCGCGTGTTCTCGTTGTCTCCCCGGCCGGCTCGTGTCTTGGTCCGCGGCCAGATGCAGGTCGTTGAGCGACGATTGCCGAGCGAACGTGATGCCATCGTGCTGCCCCGCAAGACGGTCATCCTGGCCTGCCAGACACCACACCGCCTCGAGCAGGTGGCGATGAATGCCGGCGCCGTCAACGGACTGCTGTCCTGGCTGGAGGCTCAACCGCCGGGCTATCCGATTCACGACGCTGCGGCGGGCTGAGCAGCTCACCCACCAGAGGCGTTGCCTCGAGGCTGCCACAGCACGTCGCCGTCGGGATTCGCGATCCGGGCAAGGATGAACAGCAGGTCGGAGAGCCGGTTGAGATAGCGCGCGCAGGTGTGATTCGTCCGGTCACCGTCCTTCTCGATCAGCGCCCAGGTGCTCCGTTCCGCCCGACGGCTTACCGTACGGGCGTGGTGGAGCAGCGCAGCACCGGCACTGCCGCCGGGCAGGATGAAGCTGTCGAGCTTGGCCAGGCGGGCGTTGAAGTCGTCGCAGTGCCCCTCCAGCCTGGTCACGTAGTCCTCGGTAACGCGGATCGGTGGGTAGGGCGGATCCTCGATGACCGGCGTACACAGGTCTGCGCCCACGTCGAACAGGTCGTTCTGGATCGCCAGCAGCGCTGACCGTACGTCGGCAGGCAGGTGTCCCAACGCCAGTGCCGTGCCGATGACGGAGTTGGTCTCATCGACATCGGCGTAGGCGGCCAGCCGTACATCGGTCTTCCGAACGTCGGACATGTCGCCGAGCTTGGTCGAACCCTGGTCGCCGGTCTTGGTGTAGATGCGGGTCAGCCGGACACTCATGACCCGCACGCTAGCGTGGACACTCGCCCGGTCGCACATAGCGGGGCCGAGAGCTCAGGGGGAGTGTGTGGAGATCTTCGCCGTGACCGGTGGTGCCCGATTGGCCGGAACCGCGACGGTCACCGGGGCCAAGAACAGCGCGTTGAAGTTGATGGCTGCGGCGCTGCTGGCCGAGGGCACTAGCACCATTTCCGCCGTTCCCGACATCGCCGACGTCGCGATCATGGGCGAGGTGCTGCGCCGACTGGGCTGCAACGTCGAACTGGACCGTGCTGCGGCCAAAGGTACGGGCTCGGCGCGGATCGAGGTGCCGCAGAAGCTGGGCACGGAGACCGACTACGACCTGGTCCGACGAATGCGGGCTGCGATCTGCGTGCTGGGACCACTGCTGGCCCGCTTCGGTGAGGCCACCGTGCCCCTGCCGGGAGGCGACAACATCGGCTCACGAGGGTTGGACCTGCACATCGCGGGATTGAATCGGCTGGGTGCAGACATCCGCAACGAGCACGGCTTCCTGATCGCCACCGCAGACCGGCTCGCCGGTGCCACGGTCTGGCTGGACTTCCCGAGTGTCGGAGCCACCGAGAATCTCCTGATGGCCAGTGTCCTGGCCAAGGGGACAACCGTGATCGACAACGCTGCCCGTGAGCCGGAGATCGTGGACCTCGTCTCGATGCTGGTGGCCATGGGCGCCCGGATCGACGGGGGAGGCACCTCCACGCTCGAGATCGTTGGCGTCGAGGGCTTGAACCCCGTCCAGCACACGACCGTTCCGGACCGCGTGGTCGCCGGAACGCTGGCCTACGGTGCGGTGATGACCGGTGGGGACGTGCACATCGTCAACGGGCGGATCGGTCACCTCGACGTACCGCTGGGCAAGCTGATCGACGCCGGAGCAGAGGTGAGCAGCACTGACGAGGGCTTCCGTATCGTCATGAACGGCCGGCCGACGGCCGTCGACATCGTGACGCTGCCCTATCCCGGATTTCCGACCGACCTGCAGCCGATGGCCGTCGGACTGGCGGCGGTCAGCGAGGGCTCATCGATGATCACCGAGAACGTGTTCGAGGCCAGGTTCATGTTCGTCAACGAACTCGTCCGACTCGGCGCCGAGGTACAGGTCGACGGACATCACGTCGTCATCCGCGGACGGGAGCGGCTGTCGAGTGCCCCGGTCGAGGCGCACGACATCCGGGCCGGGGCGGGCTTGGTGCTTGCCGGACTGGTCGCCGACGGCCGCACCGAGGTCAGCGGCGGGCAGCACATCATCCGCGGGTATCCGGATTTCGCCGGCCAGCTGCGTGCCCTCGGCGCCGACGTCACCCTCGAAACGATCGCCGACGACCCCTAGAAACCCGCGGTTATGCGCATAACCGTCACAGGTCTGCCCACCGGACCGCGGTTATGCGC
>JALZDV010000103.1 GCA_030862345.1 Actinomycetota bacterium
TGGGGCTGCTGGGCGTGGGTGCCGACCACGACACTTTCCAGAGGCTGTTCGCCGCGCGGACGGCAATACTCGACGAGCGCTGGGTGGATCCGATCGACGCGCTCGCCGCAGACGTCGAGCAGGCAGAGCGGCAGCTCAACGACGCGCGTCGTCGCCAGACCCAACAGACCGCCGAGCTTTGGGCCGACTACAAGACGGAGTACGAGCGTTACTTCGGTGAGGGAACGCCCGACCCGGAACAGGCGTCGCCATGAGGGCCGGCGACGTCATCCACGGTTACACACTCCTGGAGGACTTCAGAGTTGTGGGCGCCGGGCTCAGCGAGTGGAGCTTTGCCGAGCGTGAGGGGCGCGAGTTCTTCATCAAGCGCTTTCTCAGTCCGACCTACCCCGACGATGCAGCCCCAGGCAGCCCAAAGACCAAGGCGGCCAAGCGGGCGCGTTGTGCTGCATTCGAGGCGCACCACCGTGGCATCCAAAAGGCACTGGCCCCAGTGACCAGCTACGGCGGCAACCTCATCGCAACCCTCGACTTCTTCCGTGCAGGCGCGAAGTACTACAAAGTGACCGAGAAGGTGGACCTAGCGGGACTCGAGGCCGCCGATGTGGCGACCCTGCCGTTTCCGGCGCAGCTGGTGCTCCTGAAAACCGTTGCCCACAGCCTGAAGATTCTGCACGACCTTGACATCGTGCACAGCGACCTCAAACCGAACAACGTGATGATCAAGCGCACCGAGTTGGGTTACACGACAAAACTGATCGACTTCGACAGCTCATACATCGTCGGCCACCCACCCCCGCCGGAAGAGATCGTCGGAACGATGAACTACTACTCGCCCGAGCTGGTGCAATACATCCAGGGATCGGGGAGCTCGTCCCAGCTCACTGAGGCATCGGACATCTTCGCCCTGGGCCTCATCTACACGGAGTATCTGACGGGCTCTGCGCCCCCCTTCGACCCCGCTCACCACGAGCCGGCCATTGCCGTGCTCAACGGTGAGACACTGCGGCTTGCGTCTCCTAGTCTGCCCGCGCCACTCGTGGCCCTGGTGGAATCGATGATGTCCGCCGAGCCCGCAGACCGGCCACACGTGGGAGACGTGCACGCAAGCCTCATGGGTCTGCGCAGCGGCCCTTCCACCACCAGGGCTACCCCTCGACCGTCTGCACTGCGCACATCCGTACGGTCGGCCGCCGCACCGCGGAAGTCCGGGCCGGTGGCCGCACCTTCGACCTCCAGCCTCCGAGGAAAGGGTCTCCGACTGGCAACCACTGCCCGCACCACGCCCCCGGCCGAGTCCGAGCCCACCAGTGCAACGCCGGCCACTGCTACACCCCTCGGTGCTGCGTCAGGCGCTGTGCGACGCGGCGGCCGAGTACTGCTCGGCAAGCTGCTCAGCAGACTGGAAGAGCGTCGACGATGAGCGCAACATGGCAATGTGGTGTATGTGAGACGGTCAATCCCGGAAGCCGGACGTGCACAGCATGCGGGGCGCACCTCACGCGCCGCTCGACGATCGCCACGTCGCTCCGGAGCCGATTGACACCCGCCCTGCCGCCACCGCCAGTAAGCGCGCCGTTGCCAGATCCCGTCCGACGCGCCATCAACCGAGAGCCCATACCTGCCGAGGAGTCTGAGGAATTCGACGTAGAAACCGGCTACAACGTGACACCCATACCGGCCGGCTGCCTCGTCAGCATTGGACCACGGCCTCGGCGATGACCGTGCAAGCCGAGGGTTACGGCGACTGTCTAGTGTTGGACTTTCCGCAACAATCGCAGACGGCGGTGAACGGCCAGCGGTTGGGTGACGATGCAACGCGCCTCTGACCTGGGGCTTCGGTAGCCCCGTAGACGAGTCATCGAGCAAGAGTCCGCAACGGCGCAGCGTGGGGCCACCGACCCCGGTTCGGGCTACGGGTTCTGACGGAGCTCGCCCAACAACGCCCAACTATGTGGAGCGACCTGTTAATCCGCGGGTTGCGGGTTCGATTCCCGCGGGGCCCACGATCTAGATGTACTACTTCGGTTTCATTGGTGACACTCCCGTTCTAAAGGGAATGGGCTGCGGCCGGTCTTCCATTGCACGCTATAACCAGTATAATAGCCAGTATGCTAACGAGTCAGATGAGCTTCGGATGAGCGTGCGGCATGCCCTCTTGGCCCTGTTGAGCGAGGGGCCCAAGTACGGGCTGCAGCTGCGACAGGAGTTCGAGGCACGCACCGGTGAGGTGTGGCCGCTCAACGTCGGACAGGTCTATACGACGCTGCAGCGGCTGGAGCGCGACGGCCAGGTCGAGTCAGACGAGGACGGCGAGGACGGGCCGCAGAAGGGGTACCGGCTCACCGAGGCGGGCCGGATCGAACTGGCCCGTTGGCTCGGGCCGCCCGCCGACACCGGTGTCCCACCCCGCGACGAGCTCGTCATCAAAGTGCTGATCGCCTTACAAGTGCCCGGTGTCGATGTCCCCGAGCTGATGCAGGCCCACCGTCGTCGGCTGGTCGGGATGATGCAGTACTTCACCCGGCTGAAGGAAGACGCACTCGAAGACGAGATCGGCTTGCTGGTCGTCGCGGACGCGGAGATCTATCGGCTGGACGCTGTCATCCGGTGGCTGGATTCTGCCGAGGCGCGGCTGCGTAACCTGCCGGCCCAGGAACCCGCGGTCGAGCAACCGGCGTTGCTGCCCCGACGTCGCCGGGCAGGTGCGAACCGATGAACGCGGTGTTGGAACTGCAGCAGGTGTCCAAGTCCTACGGCGCAGGACCCACGCTCGTCGAGGCCCTCGTCGAGGTCAATCTGGCGGTGCGCATGGGCGAACTTGTGGCCATCATGGGACCTAGCGGATCCGGCAAGAGCACCCTGCTGACGATCGCCGGAACACTGGAGGACGCCACGTCCGGTGCTGTCCGGGTGGGCGGTACGGACGTGGCGAATATGTCCGCCAACGAGCGGGCGCGGATGCGACGCCGTTTCATCGGGTATGTCTTCCAGTCGTTCAACTTGCTGGCCGGCCTGACGGCCACGGAGAACGTTTCACTGCCGCTCGAACTCGACGGCACCCGCGCGGGTACGGCTCGGAGGATGGCTCGGCAGGCACTGGACGGCCTCGGCCTCGGGGATCGTGCCGAGCACTATCCAGACGAGCTGTCCGGGGGCGAATCCCAACGGGTCGCGATCGCTCGGGCCGTCGTCGGCGAGCGCCGCCTCGTCCTGGCCGACGAACCAACCGGTGCCCTCGACTCGCTGCACGGCGAGGAGGTGATGCGCCTGCTGCGATCGGCCTGCAAGGGCGGCGTGGCTGGTGTTGTCGTGACCCACGACGCACAGCTGGCATCCTGGGCCGACCGCGTCGTGTTTGTACGCGACGGCCGAATCGTCGACCAAACGGCCCCGCCCAGCCGGTCGGAGCGGCTGGTCGTACCCGGCCTTGACCGATGAGCCGCGACCGATGAACCCATCCCGGCCCTCTACTCATGAGCGCGCCCTAGCCAACGGTGGCGGGCGTCCGGCTCGACGGGCGATGGTGCGTTGGGCATGGCGCCTGTTCCGGCGGGAATGGCGTCAACAGGTCCTGGTGCTGGCGTTGCTGACACTTGCAGTCGCAGCCGCGGTCGGGGGCGCCGCGGCCGCCTACAACTTGGCCCCCGCGGCAGGGAACGCCGAGTTCGGGTCGGCCAGCCACTCCATCGCGTTCGACGAGGCCGATCCCCGGGCAATCCGATCCGTCATCGACGCCGCAGAGCAGGAATTCGGCACCATCGATGTGATTCAGCGCCGGTTCCTGACCCTCCCGGGTCTGTTCGATCCGGTCGAGCTGCGGGAGCAGAGCCCGGACGGGCCGTATAGCGCGCCGATGCTTGCCCTGCTCGCCGGCCGCTATCCCAGCGCGGCTGATGAGGTGGCGGTCACCGACGCCGCCGCAGAGACGTTGCAGGTCGAGGTCGGGGGGACCTTTCCTCTGGCGGGCTCCACCTGGTCGGTCGTTGGAACTGTCGAGAACCCCAGCAACTTCGACGACGAATTCGTACTCCTTACTCCCACGATGGATCGGCCGGCGGACTCGGTGACGATCCTGGTCGACGGGGGTGACGCCCAGCTGAACTCCTTCCACGGGCCGGACGGGCTCTCGACGACGATCGCTGGGCGGGCCGGCAACGAGAACCTTGCAGCCGCGGGAGGCGTGTTGGCTGCGTCCACGGTTGTGCTCATGCTCGTGGCCCTGATCGCCGGAGCGGGCTTCGTCGTTCTGGCCCAACGCCGCCAGCGCCAGCTCGGTCTGCTGGCTGCCATCGGCGCAACCGAGCGGCACCTCCGTCTGGTGATGCTCGCCAACGGCGCCGTTGTCGGCGCCGTGGCGGCCGTCGTAGGGATTGGCATCGCGCTGGCGTCATGGATCGCGATCGTCCCGGCCCTGGAGACGGCGGTCAGGCACCGAATTGAGACATTCGACGTGCCGTGGTGGCTGATCGGGACTGGACTGGTGCTGGCCGTCTTGACCGCCACCGGAGCTGCGTGGTTGCCGGCAAAAGCCATCGCCGGCACGCCCGTCGTGAGCGCGCTTTCCGACCGACCGCCCAAGCCGCAAGCCAAGCGCCGCTCTGCAGTCGCTGCCGCCCTGCTCCTGGTCACCGGGAGCATCTGCATCGCCCTGGGAAGCGATCCCTTCCAGAACTGGATCAACGGCGTGCTCCTCGTCGGCGGCACGGCGGCGCTGATCCTCGGGATCCTCTTCGCCAGCCCGCTCGCGATCCAGGCGCTGGCCCTCATCCGAGGTCGATGCTCGATCGCGGTGCGCCTTGCCCTCGGCGACCTCAACCGTTATCGGTCCCGGTCCGGTGCCGCCCTCGCTGCCATCAGCCTGGTCCTCGCGATAGCCGTGGCCATCGTCATCTCCAGCTCAGCCGCCCTCTACGCCTCGGCAGCAGAAGGCAACCTGTCGAGTCAGCAGCTACTGATCAGGGTCGGCGAGATCCCCGGCGCCGGCGACGTCGCTCCCATCCCGGAGCGGACCCCGGCCGAGGTCGAGACCCTCGACGAACGGGTCCAGGAAATCGCCACCTTGCTCGAGCCGGCGTCGGTGATCCCGCTCGACGTCGCCGTGGGACCAGCGATGGAAGGGCTCGAGGGAGTAGCGGCCATCGTGCTAGCCGAAGAGGTCGACGTCGACGAGGGGTCGGCGCATCGCATTCTCAGTTATCTCTACGTAGCCAGAGACGAGATGCTCGAGCACTACGGGGTCGCCCTCGAGGCATTACCAACGCAGACCGAGATTCTCACCACCGAGACCGGCGAGCTCTGGTATCAGCCCATTGAACCCGAGCTCGTACGCGACGCCGTGCCGCTCAGACGTGGCTACTCCTCCCTGCCGGGCTCGTTCATCACACCCGAGGCGCTGCACCGACGTGGCTGGTCGGCGAGTCGGGCCGCATGGCTGGTCGATACGGGTTCCGCCGTCACCGACGAGCAGTTCGCCACCGCGCGTGCTCTCGCAGCGAGCGCGGGGATGACGATCGAGATTCGACACAACCAGGCGAACCTGGAGGCGCTGCGAACCGGTGCGACGGCTGCGGGCGTGCTCGTGGCGCTCGGCGTCATGGCGATGACGGTCGGACTGATCCGAAGTGAGACTGCGGCCGATCTGCGAATCCTCAGCGCCGCCGGCGCGACCAGCCGTCATCGCCGAACGCTCACCGCGGCCACCGCCGGGGGACTCGCCCTCCTCGGGGCCTTGCTCGGCGCCGGCGGTGCCTACCTCGGTTTCGGCGCTGCCCAGTTCAACGACCTCGACGCACTGAGCCCAATCCCTGTCCGGCACCTGCTGGGCATCGTCTTCGGGCTGCCGCTGGTCGCCGCCGTCGGGGGCTGGCTGTTAGCCGGACGGGAGTCAAGCGCTCGACTCTCCGGATAGCCAGGGCGTTGGAAAAACCCCCGGCGGCTAGGCGTCTGCTTGAGCGCGGGCAATGGATACGGTCACCCTGAGACCACCCTCGAGTCGAGCGGTTGCATGGATGTCCGCATGGTGGCGCCGTGCCACGGCACGGACGATGGAAAGACCCAATCCGCTTCCCTTCGGTGTGGCGACCCGGTCTTTGGTGCCGCGTTGGAACGGCTCGAAGAGTCTGTCGATGCTTTGCGGTGCTATGACCGGGCCAGTGTTCTCCACAGTCAGCGAGGCAATCCCACCGGAAGTCCGGGTGATCATCCACACCCTGCCGTCGGTTTGGTTGTGCAGCGCGGCATTCTCGATGAGGTTGCGGACCAGTTCCTGCAGGAGGACGAGATCTCCGTGTACGACGGCGGGCTCCAGGTCGCTGTGAAAATGGATCGTCGGATGCTGCGGGGTCACCGCAGCGCTCTCCATCCGGGCGAGTTCGGCAAGATCCACCGCTTCTCGGTCGCAGTCGATCTGATCGGCTCGAGCCAAGGCGAGCAAGGCTGAAATCAGTTCCTCGCTGCGGATGGTGGCCTGACGGACTTCGGCGATCATCGATTTCACCTGGTGCTCTTCGAGCTTGGGCTTGGCATCGATCACATCGACGGCGCTTCGAGTGATCGCCAGCGGCGTGCGCAGCTGATGCGAGGCATTTGCCACGAACCTTCGCTGACCGGTGAATGCCTGATCCAGACGGTCGAGCATCTCGTTGAACGTCCGCGCGAGCTCGTTCAGTTCGTCCCGCGGGCCGGAGATGGGGATCCGCTGGCTGAGATCGCGCTCAGACAGCCGACGCGCCGTCTCGGTGATGCGATGTACCGGACGCAGCATCCGCCCAGCCACGAGCCAGCTGATCCCGAGTGACACCGCGGACATGGCGGCCAGGGCGACCGCCGATTGCAGGGTCAGTTCCCGCAAGGTGGCCTGCACCAGGGAGTCCTGGAATTCCTCGACGTGGGTAGGCGACGGTGCCTCGGTCACGTACTGCCCGGACCGCTCTACGATCGTTCCCGCCCGCCGTTCCACACTGGGTTGCAATGTGACGCTGACGAGGAAGAAGTTCAGCGCGAGAATGGCCGCCCCGACGAGCGTGACAAGCGCGCCGAGGAGCAAGGTCAGCCGGAGGCGGACGGTCATTCGTGGGATCACGGCATGATCCGGTAGCCGGCGCCGATCACGGTGTCGACCAGCGGTGGTTCTCCGAGTCGGCGGCGGAGTCTGGCGATGGTGATCCGTACCGCATTGGTGAAGGGGTCGGCGAACTCGTCCCAGGCCCGTTCCAGGAGTTCCTCCGCGCTCACCACCCGACCCCCGGCTTCCAACAGGATCTCCAGGACCGCAAACTCCTTCCTCGTCAGGGAAACTGGTCCCGCAGCACGCACGACCGAACGGTGTTGCCGGTCCAGAGCGAGATCTCCGGCGGTCAGTAGGTCCTTGGCTGGAGTAGCTGGCCGGCGGATCAGGGCGCGGATCCGTGCGATCAACTCGACGAACGCGAAAGGCTTGGCGAGGTAGTCGTCGGCACCGACGGACAGGCCTGCCACTCGATCGTGGAGTTCGCCGGCCGCGGTGAGCATCAGGATCCGACTGGCCGGGTTGTCGGCTCGTAGCCTCCGGCAGATCTCGTCGCCGTGCAGTCCGGGGAGGTCTCGGTCCAGCACTGTGAGGTCGTAGCCGTTGACGGTGAGTTTCTCCCACGCCGCGACACCGTCGTAGGCAGTGTCGACGGCGAAGCCGGCGTCCCGTAATCCTTCGGCGATTCGGTCGGCGAGCACCGTCTCGTCATCTACAACTAGCAATCGCATTCTTTGGCCCTCAGTCCTGGATACCTCTTTATCCACGACCGCGTGTAACACCGGCGTATCGCTGAAGGTTACGGCAGCGCAACCGAGGGAGCCGTAGAACTCGAACCGCGAATTCCGACGATTCCCTTGGAGAGAAAATGCGTACGAGACCACATCTGACCGAACCTGGTCGTCGCGTTCGGCTTTGGCTGCTGGCGGTTGGAACAACTGTCCTGATGGCCGCATCAGCCTGCAGCGGCGCCGACCAGGGATCCCCGGAGCCGAGCACCTCCGCGGATCCCGCGCAGGCACTTGCCGACTACGCAGAATGCATGGCCGAGAACGGCGTCGACATGCCCGATGGGGGGGCGGTCGGCCAGGTCGGTGAGGGCGCCGAAGGAGAGGATCCGCTCGAGGATCCTGACTTCATAGACGCCAACGCTGCCTGCGAGGACCTCCTCGGCGGAGTCGTTTTCTCGGATGGCGAAGCCGAGGAGCTGGACCCCGAGGTCCTGGACGCGATGCTGGCCTACGCGCAGTGCATGCGCGAGGAAGGCATCGACATGCCCGATCCGGCCGGCGGCGGACTCGTCGTAGAGGCCGACGGGGCTGGGTTCGATCCAGAATCCGAGGAGTTCCAGCGCGCGGACGACAAGTGCGGCCACCTGCTGGTCGACGTTGCGGTGGACGAGGCGGGCAGGCCATGACCGCGACGCAACAGCTGGCCGTCGAGCAGGACGTGGCCGATCCGGGCAGGCGACGATTGCTGCGCCGGGGCGCGGCAGCTGCGGCACTGGCCGCCACCGCAGGCGCCGGCTGGCTGCTTCGACCCGACTCCACGCCAGCGGCGGGCGCGGAACCGGACACTCCTCGTTCCACTGCGGAGGTCGAGGTGCGGACTCTCGCCGAGACCGAAGAAGTGAGCGGCACACTGGGATTTGCCGATCAGCGGATCTTGTTCACCGGGCTCACCGGAACCATCACCGAGCTGGCCGCTTCGGGCACCGTCGTTGGGCAGGGGCAGGTGCTCTACCGAGTCGACAACCGGCCGGTAGTGCTGATGGTCGGATCAATTCCTGCCTACCGGCAGTTCGCAGCCGGGATGAGCAATGGGCCGGATATCCGCCAGCTCGAGCAGAACCTGGTTGATCTCGGACACGCCTCGGGGCTGTCGCTCGGCGTGGACGACAAGTTCACGACAACAACGACCGCTGCGATCAAGCGGTGGGAGAAGGCCTCGGGTCAGACTCAGGATGGGATCGTCGAGCTGGGCGAGGTGGTCTTCCTGCCCGCTGCCGTACGAGTGGGCGAACATAAGGCCACGCTGGGGGCGTCGGCCGGCGGTGAGGTTTTGGAGGTCACCGGAACCGACCCAGTCGTGGCCGTGGACCTCGAAACCCGCCTTCGACGGCTGGCACAGACCGGCGCGGCGGTGCAGGTGCAACTGACCGACGGTATGACGACCGGCACGGTCAGCTCGGTCAGCAGTGTGGCAACGCCACCGGAGGACGAAGACGGGAAGCCGACCGTCGAGGTGCTGATCGCCCTTGACGATCCTGCCGCTGCAGGAGGTCTTGACCAAGCGCCCGTGGAAGTGGTGTTCACCCGGGAATCGCGAGACGTACTGTCCGTACCGGTCAACGCGCTGTTGAGCACCCGGGACGGCACATTCGCGGTCGAAGTTCTCGACGGTGAAGGCATCCGAACGGTCCCGGTCGAGACCGGCCTCTTCGCTCAGGGCTATGTCGAGATCAGCGGCGAAGGTGTCGACAAGGGTGACCAAGTGGTGGTGCCGTCATGACTGCCACCCTCAAGTCGGGCGGCCCTGTCCCCGAGTCGTTACAGCAC
>JALZDV010000106.1 GCA_030862345.1 Actinomycetota bacterium
CCGCGAGATCCAGCCGCGTCACGACCCGGCCCACCGCCTCGGCGCGGAGGTGATGGGCCAGGGCTTCAACCTCAGGCAGCTCCGGCATCGCCTTGATTCTGCCCGACGGTTATGCGCATAACCGCCAGGAACGGGCTCGAAATCTCACGGTTATGCGCATAACCGTGAAAAGGGGTGGGGTCAGCTCGGCGCGGGTGCGGCGTCTTTCGGGTCCGCGGGCTTGGCGGGCGCGGTGGCGGCTGTCGCCCGAGCCACGGAGGCCACCGCACCGGCCACGGCCTTGTGTACGGCGGAGTCGAACACGCTGGGCACGATGTAGCTCGCGTTGAGCTGATCGTCGGTGACCACCTCGGCCAGCGCCTTGGCCGCCGACAACAACATCTGCGCGCTGATCTCCGTCGCCCGGGCATCCAGCAGACCGCGGAAGACACCCGGAAAGGCGAGCACGTTGTTGATCTGATTGGGCAGGTCCGAACGGCCCGAGGCGATGACTGACGCGTACGGCCGAGCCGCGACCGGATCGATGTCGGGTGTCGGGTTAGCCAGCGGGAACACCACAGCCCCGTCGGCCATCACCTCCAGCGCCTGCGCAGGCAGCACATTGCCGGCACTGACGCCGATGAAGACGTCAGCCTCGACAAGGGCGTCCGCCAACTCGCCGCGCTGGTTGTCCGGATTGGTCCGCTGTGCGAGGTCGCGCATCGCGGGGGGCAGCCGGTCGTCGTCCCGGGACAGGATGCCTTGTCGATCCCAGACGAGGATGTCGGTGACGCCGGCCGCCAACAGCAGCGTGACGATAGCCGTACCCGCGGCTCCGGCACCGGCCACGACGATCTTCACGCCACCGATCTCCTTGCCCACCACCCGAAGCGCGTTGGTGAGGGCAGCGAGTACGACGATCGCCGTACCGTGCTGGTCGTCGTGGAAGACCGGAATGGACAGTGACGCGCGTAGCCGCCGTTCGATCTCGAAACATCTTGGCGCGGCTATGTCCTCGAGGTTTATGCCGCCGAAGACCGGCGCGATGATCTCGACCGTACGTACGATCTCATCGGTGTCCTGGGTGTCCAGGCAAATCGGCCAGGCGTCGATATCGGCGAACCGCTTGAACAGCGCCGCCTTCCCCTCCATGACCGGCAACGCCGGCCCTGGTCCCAGGTTGCCCAATCCGAGGACGGCGCTGCCGTCGGTCACCACGGCCACGCTGTTGCCCTTAATGGTCAACCGCCGTACGTCCCCGGGGTTCTCGGCCAGCGCAAGACAGACCCGGGCAACTCCCGGCGTATAGGCCATGGACATGTCGTCGCGGGTCTTCAGCGGGACCCGGGATGCGACCGCCAACTTGCCCCCGAGGTGCAGCAGGAAGGTCCGGTCACTGACCTTTCCGACCGTGACACCTTCGACGGTCCGCAGCATCGCCACGATCTCCTGAGCATGGGTTCCGTCGGCCGCGGAGCATGTCACGTCGACGACCAGCCCGTCCGGTCGGGAATCCACCACGTCGATCGCGGTGACCGCACCGCCGGAGTTGCCGACCGAGGTGGCGATCCGCCCGATACTTGCCGGGTCTCCGTCGGCCGTCAGCCGCACGGTGATCGAATAGGAGGCGCCGGTCACCAGACCCCGGCCCGCCAGGGGGACTGGCGGTGCTTCGGCCTGCGATACGGGCGGTGCGTCGACCTCTGCGGTCGGCGCTGCGGCAATAGGGACAGCCGGGATGTCGGCACGTGCATCGGGCGTGGCGTCTGACACCGGCACCGGCACCGGCACCGGCACCGGCACGGTCTGCGGCTGGGGCGCCGTGTCCGGCGCCGAAGGGTCACTCACAGCGCGCCAGTCTGCCGCACGGAGACACTCATCGTCAGTCAGCGTCGGCAATCGCCGGTTCGCCACACAACCGCCAGTATCCCGACCTCAAAGTGCCGGTTCGCTACACAACCGCCAGTATCCCGACCTGCAAAGCGCCGGTTCGCCACCCAGCCGGCGCTATCCGATGATCAGGCGTCGAGTTTCCGCCGCCTGCCGTTGTCGGGCTGCCCGCCGGTGGTGGCGCCGCGCCAGGCCGGCGGACCGGTTCCCGGTTCGGTCGTTCGTACGAAATCGGCCAGGACCTCGGCGAAGCGTTCCGGGTCGCGCTGGTGCGGCCGGTGACTGCGTCCGGGCAGGATCTCCAGCCGGCTGCCGGGCAGTTCCGTGTGAGCCGCCTCGGTGTGCGAGCACGGAATCGCGGGGTCGTCCTGGCAGCTGATCAGCAGGGTCGGAAGATGGCCGGTCAGGTGCAACCTGCCCACCGCGGTCACCCGCTGGCCGGTGTGGTTGATCACCGAGCGCAGTGTCGCCAGAAAGACCCGACGTCCCTGCGGGGTCGAAAGTGCGCCGTAGTTGCGCAGCGAGCCATCTGACAGCAGCCCCGGAATCCGCGCCCGGCCGTCCATAGCCCGTCGCGCCCGGTTCATCGCCCACACGACGCGCCGATTCATGACCAGTGGCAAGACCAATTCCGCTCCAGGGGCTGACGCAGCGCGCAGCAACGGGTGCGCGTGCACTCCCAGGCCGCCGCTGGCCGACAGGACGAGGCGCTCGGTGAGCTCCGGAAACTGGTGCGCCAGCTGCAACGCGATGCCACCGCCCATTGAGTGCCCGACCACCGTTGTCGGGCCGAGTCCCAGCGTGAACAGCAAGTCGCGGAGCAGGGTGGCAAAGGCCCCCAGGGAGTAGTCCCCGTGTCCCGGATCCGAGCCGCCATGGCCCGGGAGATCCGGTGCCAAGGCGTGCATGCCTTGCTCGGCGAGGAACGGGAGGGCCAGATCCCAGGTCGCCGACTGCGACGCGACCCCATGGATCAACAGAATGAGCTGGCCGTCATCCGGACCGGCCTCGCGGTAGATGATCCGGGTCCCATGTACGAGAACGGACTTCACATCAGTCAAGTGCGACCTCCCGGCAAAGAGAATAGGCATGCAGTCGCCAGATGCGCCCTATTAGGTTTCGGCCCATGAACCTGGGCCTGTTCGGGATCAACATGGGGGCACTCGCCGAGGAACCCCAGCGCGCCGTGCAGGCAGCGCGCGTAGCCGAGGCGGCGGGCTGGGAGAGCGTGTGGACCGGTGAGCACTTCGCCATTGCCGACCCACCGGGTTCCGGAGCACCCATGACGCCGGACACGGCGATCCTCGAGCCGTTCGTGGCCCTGAGCCACATCGCCGCGCACACGACGACGCTGCTGCTGGGTACCGGCGTCACCGTGTTGCCGTTGTATCAACCACTCGCGCTGGCCAAGCAGGTTGCCTCGGTGGACCGGATCTCGGCTGGACGGCTGCTTCTCGGTGTCGGCGCCGGCCACTACGAGCCGGAGTTCGCGGCCTTTGACGTTCCGATGGACTCCCGGGGATCGCGCGTGGACGAGATGCTCGAGGCGCTGCCCGCAGTCTGGTCGGAGCGGACGCCGAGAATCACCTTCCAAGGGCGGACCATTGCGGGCCTGCGTGCCGAACCGCGCCCGGCCGGACCGGCCGGCCCACCGCTGCACATCGGGGGACGCGGTCCGGCGGCCGCACGGCGGGCGATCACGCACGGCACCGGCTGGTACGGGTGGTTCCTGGACCCGGATCAGACAGCTGAGGCCATCAGCGGACTGCGGGAAGCGGGGGCCCGGTACGAGCGGCCGGCCCACCTGGGCGAGCTTGAGATCGCCATGACCCCGCCACATAAGCTGCCCGTGGATGCCGCCGTCGTCCAGGACTACGCCAACCTGGGGGTCACTCGACTGATCCTGCTCGCCCCCGGAGAGACCCACGAGCACCAGGACGAGCTCCTGGCCTTCCTGGAAACCGCGCCGCAGTCGCTGCTGGGATGAGCCGCAATCACTCGACGACGGACGGGCTCACCGTACGATCACGCGACGATGACCGACGCCAACCAGCCGATCCGGGTCTTGCTCGCCGAGGACAGCTACGTCGTACGTGAGGGCGTCCGGGCCCTCATCGACACTCAGGACAGCCTGGAACTGGTGGGCACCTGCACGGACCTGCCGGAGCTGATGGCCGCAGTGGACGAGCTGACCCCGGGCGTGGTCCTGACCGACATTCGCATGCCCCCGACGCAGACCGACGAGGGCGTACGGGCCGCGCAGGCGCTGCGCCGCAGCCATCCCGAGATCGGTGTCGTGGTGCTGTCTCAGTACGTCGAGGCGGACTACGCGATCCGGCTGTTCGAGGACGGATCCGGCGGTCGGGCGTATCTGCTCAAGGAACGCGTCGGCGACGTCGACGACCTCGTCGATGCGATTCGCCAGGTCCATCGCGGCGGCTCGGTCGTCGACCGAGCCGTGGTCGACGGACTGATCACGGCTCGGACTCGGGAGCACTCGCCGGTCGACGATCTCACGGCGCGGGAGCGGGAGGTGCTCTCGCACATCGCCCGCGGCCGCAACAACAAGGCAATCGCCGAATTGCTGGTGCTTTCTCCGCGGGCGGTCGAGAAGCACATCAACGTCATCTTCTCGAAGCTCGGGTTAGCCGACGAGCCGGACAGCCACCACCGGGTACGCGCTGTGCTCCTCTACATCGCCGCGACCGACGCCGAGCGGGCGTAGCGCGCAGCGCTCGGACTCTTGGCCAAATCGTCGGCACCGTGCGTGCACGACCCGCAACGCCGGTCGGATGGGTAGTGGGAGTGCAGGCACCACCAATGATCTTCCGGTCTTCACGATGGCCCGGCACTCGCTGATCCTCCATGCTCATCGGTGATGCCTACCGTCAGCGTGCTCATCGTCGATGACCAGGTGCCCTTCCGGGACGTGGCCCGTTTGGTCGTGGACATGACGGACGGATTCGAGGTCGTGGGTGAGGCGGACGGTGGGACAAGCGGGGTGGCCGAGGCGGCGAGGTTGCGGCCCGAACTGGTGCTGATGGACATGAACATGCCCGACATCGACGGCTTCGAAGCCACCAGGCAGATCCGGACAGCGCATCCCGGCACTCGGGTTCTGATGCTGTCGACGCACGACCCGGTCGACTACCGGGTTCAGGCGTTGGAGGCCGGCGCCTTCGATTTCATGACGAAGTCGGAGTTCGACCCATTCGCCCTCGCCGAGGCCTGGGCCGGTGCGTCGAGAGATCGATGAGCTGTTGCTTCGGCCGGTACTGGGAGTTCGAGGGTGATGGTGGTGCCGTGGCCGGGTCGGGAGTTGATGGTCAGGGTGCCGGCGGCGGAGTCGGCGCGGTCGGTCATGTGGGTCAGGCCCGAGCCGGAGGGCGTGGTGTCGGGGTCGAATCCGGCGCCGTCGTCGGTGACCGTGATGGTCAGCGCGGTGTCGGTGGCGTCGAGTTCGATGTGGGCGTTGCTGGCGTTGGCGTGTCGTACGGCGTTCTGGACGGCCTCGACCGCGCAGAAGTAGGCGGTCGCCTCGATCTCGCGGGGATAGCGGCTGCGGGTCTTGTCCAGCACGGTCACCGCCAGATCGGCGCGGCGGGCCTGAGCCGACAGGGCTGCGCCCAGGCCCTCGGATTCCAGCAGCGGCGGATAGATTCCGCGGGCAACATCGCGCAGGGTGTCGACTGCCTGATCGGCCACCACAGCGGTGCCGGCCAAGTCCGCGGCCAGACCTGGCGCCCCTTCCCTGGTGGCGACCGTGCAGGCCAGACCCAGCTTGATCTTCAACGCGACCAGTTCCTGCTGCGCGCCGTCGTGCAGGTCCCGCTCCAGGGCATGCCGGGCCCGGTCCTGAGCGGCCAGCATTCGCTGCCGCGAAGCCCGTAACTCCACCAGTCGATCGGTCAGCCGCGACCGCAACCGGGTATTGGCCAACAACAGCGCCGCCTGCCCGGCCAGCTCCTCGACCAACCGCCGATCCGCGGTACTGACCCCCTCACCCGGACGCTTGGCCAGCGACAACAACCCGACCAGCTGCCCCTCGTGCCGCACCGGAACCGCCAGATCAGCCCCCGGCAACACTGGCAACCCGGCCCCCGCCTGGGACCCGGCCGCTGTCCCGGATCCCGGCAACCCCACCGGGGACGGCTCGACCCCGGACGTCCCGGCCACCGCCCTGGGCACCAACCGCTCTCCCTGGGCCACCCAGACCACCGCCTGCCCGGCACCGGTCCCATCCGCGAGCAACCGCGCCGCCTCGGCCAACACCGCATCCGGATCAGCCGACTCACCGATCCGCGCCGTCATCGCCGCCAACGCCTCATACGGACTGGCCCGACGGCCATAGACCAACCGGTTCGCCCAATGCTGCACCCGCACCCGCACCGGCTCGAACGCAACCGCCACCAACGCCGTGGCCGCGATCGCCAACCCCAGATTGCCCTCACCGACCGGCAACAACCGACCCAGCCCCACCACCACCGCCGCATACACCGCGGTGATGAACCCGGCCAACACCACGAACACCAACGACTTGTTGATCACCAGATCAATGTCATAAAGCCGATACCGGAGCACGGCCACGGTGATGGTCACTGGGAGGATCACGAACGGCGCGATGCTGAAGTAGCCGCCGCCCCCGAAGTTGTAAGCGATCATCCCGGAAACCACCAGCGGGATGCTGATCGCCAGCCCGAAGTACACCCATTTGAGCTGCTGTCGCTCCGTGCCTCGCGACCGCCGGAACCGCAGGGCAAGCGGCGCCAAGCTGACCAGCATCGCCAGCCCGAACAGGACGCTGGCCACCAGGACAAACTCGTCGGAATTCTCGATCACGTCGTAGAGCGCCACCGAGGCGCTCAGCAGTGCCGTCGCTGCCGCCCCAAAGAGGACTACCCCCCGCCAACGCGTGGAGAGCAACCGGCCGTCGGGAAAGCACAGCGGCAAGGCGATGAAGACTGCGGCAATAGCGGGTACCCAGGTCCACCCCAACATGGCGACGATGGTGACCGGTACGGGCAACTCGTTGACGGTTGGCGTGGTGGCCACGACGCCGCCCTTGATGTCGGTCCAGAGGTCTCCGACCGTGAACCAGAAATACACATCGATCAGCCGCGGGATCGTGTCGAGCAGTCCGGACGCGACCAGAATCCAGCCGATCATGTGCCCGGGGCGCTTGGCCAGGATCACAGCGCCGAGCACGGCGCACAGGCCAGTGCTATGCAAGTGGAAGCCGTTGACAGCCTCGACCAGGCTCAGTCCGCCGGCGCCCAACGCGAAGGGGTAGGCGGTGAAGGTGGCAACGACAGCGATCGCGCAGGCGGGAGCCAGCCAGCCCGGCAGGGGCAGCGTGGCGGCGGGTCGCTCG
>JALZDV010000118.1 GCA_030862345.1 Actinomycetota bacterium
GCCCCGGTCTGCCGCCGGCAGAGCCGTTCCCGATCCCGGTGCATACCGGTGACGTACGGGTGGACGTCCAGGCGGCGCTGGCGATGTTGACCCCGATCTGGGGCTACCAGCCGCTGCTGGACATCTCCGATGAGGAAGCACGCGACCAGTTGGCCCGAGCCGCGGTCATGGCCCTGTCCTACGTCGCGCAGTCCGCTCGCGGGATCGGAACGCCCATGGTTCCGCAGAAGCGGATCGACGAGTGCCGGACCATCGTGGAGCGGTTCATGACCCGCTGGCGAGGCGAGCCCGACCCGCGGCACACCGCCGCGGTCGATGCCTACTTCACCTCCGCAGCCGAGCACGGGATGAACGCCTCCACGTTCACCGCCCGGGTTATCGCGTCCACCGGGGCCGACGTCGCAGCCGCGCTGTCGGGGGCGATCGGGGCGATGTCCGGTCCGCTGCACGGGGGCGCCCCCTCCCGGGTCCTGCACATGCTCGACGACGTCGAGAAGGCCGACGATGCCCGGACCTACGTCAAGGATTTGCTCGATCGCAAGGACCGCCTGATGGGCTTCGGACACCGGGTCTACCGTGCCGAGGACCCCAGGGCTCGGACGCTGCGAAAGGCGGCCAAGGAACTCGGGGCGCCTCGCTTCGAGGCTGCCCTGTCACTGGAGAACGCGGCCCTTGCCGAGCTGCGCGAACGCCGACCGGACCGGCCGATCGAGACCAACGTCGAGTATTGGGCGGCCGTGGTTCTCGACTTCGCCGAGGTGCCGGCGCACATGTTCACCTCGATGTTCACCTGCGCCCGTACGGCGGGCTGGTGCGCGCACATCCTCGAGCAGAAGAAGACTGGACGCCTGATCCGCCCATCGGCGCGCTACGTCGGTCCGGACCCGCGCGCTCCGCAGGACGTCGAGGGCTGGGACTCCATCCCCCACCACATGCAGTTGACGGGGAGCTGACCGCCCCGATGGGGATCGCGATACCGACCGAACTCCTGCCTGCCGACGGCCGATTCGGCTCGGGGCCCTCCAAGGTCCGTCCCGCGTCCCTTGCCGCGCTCGCCGGCGACGGGGCGGGCGTGATGGGTACCTCCCACCGGCAGAAGCCGGTCAAGTCCTTGGTCGGCCGGGTACGGGCCGGGATGCACGAGCTGTTCTGCCTGCCGGACGGGTACGAAGTCGTCCTGGGCAATGGCGGCACGACCGCGTTCTGGGACGCCGCCTCCTTCGGGCTGATCCGCGAACGTTGCGCGCATGCCACGTTCGGGGAGTTCTCGGCGAAGTTCGCCACTGTCACGCAGGAGGCGCCGTTCCTGGGCGACCCGGTGGTCAGCCGGGCCGAGCCGGGCTCGCTGGTGCTGCCGCTCGCGACCGACGATGTGGATGCCTACGCCTGGGCGCAGAACGAGACCTCGACCGGTGTGATGGCCCCTGTCATACGCCCGCCAGGTGCAGACGATGACGCGCTGGTGCTCATCGATGCCACCAGTGGCGCCGGCGGTCTGCCGGTCGACATCGCCGAGGTCGACGTCTACTACTTCGCCCCGCAGAAGGGCTTCGCCGGCGACGGTGGCCTGTGGATCGCCGTGATGTCACCGCGGGCCCTGCAGCGGATCGCCGAGATCAAGGCCAGTCGGCGCTGGACGCCGGCCTTCCTCGACCTGTCGATCGCCGTGGACAACTCCGCCAAGGATCAGACCTACAACACCCCAGCAGTCGCGACGGTGTTTTTGGTCGCCGACCAGCTCGACTGGCTCAGTGCACGCGGCGGCCTCTCGGCGGCGGTCACCCGAACCAAGGACTCGTCCTCGCGGCTCTACGGCTGGGCCGAGGCCTCCCCGTACGCACGGTGCTTCGTGAGAGACCCCGCCGCCCGCTCCTACGTCGTCGGGACGATCGACTTCGACCACTCGGTGGATGCCACCGCTGTTGCCGCGGCGCTGCGCGCAAATGGCATCGTGGACACCGAGCCCTACCGCAAGCTAGGCCGAAACCAGCTCCGCGTGGGGATGTTCCCCGCCGTCGACCCCGACGACGTCAGTGCGTTGACCCGCTGCATCGACTACGTGATCAACCAGCTGCGCTGAGCTGGCGCGCGAAGCGCCCGGGTTCTTACCCGTACCTCGGGCAAGCACGAAGCGAACCCGCAGCCTCGGCCCGTGTGTGCTGACCGCAGCCCTGGCTGGTGTCCGTCGGGCCGGGAAGCGGGCGCGTCGGTGCCGGGGAGTCAGGCCTCGCGCGGCTAGCCTGCTTTTCAGGGAGTCGTGGGCCTTCGGGATGGCCCGCGCTGGGAGGTAGAGCATGCGCACGCTGCGATTTGTCGAGCTCGGCGAGGACGGCCGGACGTTGATCCTGGCTCCTGACGTACCGCAGGCCATCGACAGCGGGGAGCGCTTCGCTCTCACCATCGACGAGCGTGTGCGAGCAGCCTCCCGCGGCGATGTCAGCCGGCTGGGCCAGATCGAGATCGATGTCGGCGCCGACCTCGCGCCCCGCGAGATCCAGACCCGGATCCGGGCCGGGGAGAGCGCCGAGCAGGTTGCGGCCGCGTCCGGCATGCGGTTGGAGCGGGTGGAGCGTTACGCGTACCCCGTGCTCCAAGAGCGGCTTCGCATGGTCGAGCAGGCACGCACGGCCCACGTACGACTGCGCGACAGCCAGCCGACCATGCCGCTGGCCGAGTTCGCCGCGGAGCGACTTGCCGTCATGGCTGCCACCGACAGCCGGTGGGATGCCTGCCGGTCGGGCAGCAAGTGGGAGATCCGGCTGGGATGGCGGGCTGGGCACCGATCGGGTAGAACACGCTGGGAGTACGACGTGTCCACCCGCTCGGTCACCCCGCTGGACACCGAGACCAGTGACTTCGCCGAGGGCACCCGACTCGTCCGCACGGTGGCGGAGGCAAACGTGGCAAGGGTCGAGCACACCGAACCGATCGGGCCGATGTCGGTCCCGCCCATCTCGCGCAGGAGCGACGGGCGGGCCTACCGCGGCGCGCCGGTCGACGTCCTGCTCGGAGGTGGCGACTGTCTGCCTCCGAGCACTTCCGACGATCCCGAGGGCGACGCCCGGGCGCATGATCCCCGCGCCCGGATCCCCTCCTGGGAGGACATCGTCTTCGGGGTCCGCCGCCCCGGCTGAGGCTCAATCAGCGGGCACTCGCGGAGCAGCCGGTCAGCCGCTGTCACACTCCCGGCCAGCGTTGCGGGTTGCGCGCCGTACGGGACCGGCGGTTCCGACAAGACTCCGGGCGCACTCCGCCCGCAGCGAAACTCGATCGTCAGGGTCGTAGTCGACACGTAGCCTCGGGTTCATTATGGCCGACGACAGCGGGGATTCCGCAACTTCAGCGGCGAGCCCGAGGCTCGGTTCGCTGAAGCGATTGTGGCCATACATCCGCCCCTACCGCGGTCTCGTGCTGTTGACCCTGTTCGCAGCGCTGGCCGCCACGCTGGTCCAGATCGCGATCCCGCTGATCACCAAGGACATCATCGACGGTCCGATCGCCAATCGGGACAAGGCCGGGCTCGTGCCGCTGGGCCTGCTGGCCGTTGCCTTCGGCGTCGCGGAGGCCTTCATGTTCTTTCTTCGCCGTTGGGCGATGACCAAGAGCAGCCTGTCGATGGAACGCGATCTGCGCGACGACATCTACCGGCATCTGCTGAGCCTGCCGGTGTCCTTCCACGATCGTTGGTCCTCCGGTCAGCTGTTGAGCCGGGCGAGTTCCGACGTGTCCTCGATCAGGCGGTTTGTCGGGTTCTCGGCGATCTTCCTCGTGGTCAACATCGTCAGTTGTGTCGTGATCATCGTCCTGCTGATCGGCGTCTACTGGCCGCTGGGCATCTTCATCGCCATCTCCTCCATCCCCCTCATCGTCACCGGCCTGCGCTTCGAGCGGCGCTACAACCTGGTCTCCCGTCGGGTCCAGGACCAGCAGGGCGAAGTCGCCACCGACGTCGAGGAGTCCGTGCTCGGCATCCGGATCATCAAGGCACTGGGCCGCCGCGATCTGGTGTTCGGCCGCTTCGATACAAAGGCAGTTGACCTGCAACGCCTGGAGCTGGGCAAGGTCAAGCTGCTCGCCTACATCTGGGCGGTCTTCGAGCTGCAGCCGCAGCTGGTCCTGGCCGGTGTTCTGGTGGGTGGATCGTTCGCCGTCGCGAGTGGTGCCCTGACCATCGGGACCCTGATCAGCTTCATCGCACTGTTCACAGTCATGGTGTGGCCGATCCTGTCGGTCGGCTGGTTGCTTGCCTCGACCCTCGAGGCCGGTACGGCAGCCGACCGGATCTTCGAACTGCTCGACGCGGAGCCGACGATCCTGGACGCCCCCGGTGTGGCCGAGCGCCGCCTCGGCGCGGGTCGGCTTCGCCTGGAAGGGGTGGGCTTCGGCTATCCCGACGCCACCGCGGCCGTCCTGCACGATGTCGACCTGGAGATCGCCCCAGGAGAGACCGTCGCGCTGGTGGGGGCGACCGGCTCGGGAAAGACCACCCTGACCGCGCTGATCCCGCGGCTCTATGACGTGACCGCGGGCCGGATCACGATCGACGGGGTCGACATCCGCGAGCTGCCGGTCAGCCAGCTGCGCCGTGCGGTAGCGACCGCCTTCGAGGACGCGACGCTTTTCTCGATGAGCGCCCGGGAGAACCTGACCCTCGGCCGCCCGGACGCGACCGAGGACGAAGTGGCCGAGGCGATCGAGATCGCGCAGGCCTCGTTCGTGCACGACCTGCCCTGGGGGCTGGCGACCCGGTTGGGTGAGCAGGGCATGAGCCTGTCCGGCGGCCAGCGGCAACGACTGGCCCTGGCCAGAGCGGTACTGGGTCGCCCGACGGTGCTGGTCCTCGACGACCCGCTCTCGGCACTGGACGTGCACACCGAGTCTCTCGTCGAGGAAGCCCTGCGCCGAGTCCTGGTCGGCACCACCGCCCTGATCGTTGCCCACCGTCCCTCTACGGTGCTGCTGGCCGACCGCGTGGCGCTGCTGGACGGCGGAAGGATCACCCACGTCGGACAGCACTCCGATCTGCTGGCGACGGTGCCCGCCTATCGCAGCGTCCTGTCCGCCGAGGGCGACCCGGACGACGACATCGCGGCTGCAGCAGATCTCGAGGACGACGGGCCGACCGGGAAAGGTCGGCGGATGCAGGATGAGGGGGTCCGGCGATGACCGGCTCGCAGCCGAACCCGGCCGCGCAGCCGGAACCGGCGGCCCCCAGCGGCCCCGACTGGCGCGGCATCGCCACCGAGAACGTCGACGACCTGCCCTCCGAGGCCGGGGTCTTCCTGCGCGCTCGCTCCCGCCGCCTGCTGGGCGAGCTGGTCCGCCCGCACCGGCGTCAGGTCCGCTGGCTGCTCCTCGTGGTCATCCTGCAGAACCTGGCCTGGCTTGCCGGTCCATGGCTGGTGGGACTCGGCATCGACAATGCGCTCCCGGCACTGATCGACGGACGAGTCGGGCCGCTGATTGTGATCGGGACGGCGATGCTGGCCGCGGCCGGCCTCGACGCGGTACTGCGGTACTTCTTCCTGCAGCGCACCGGCTGGATCGGGCAGCAGATGCTGCTCACACTGCGGCGCAGGGTCTTCAACCATGTGCAACGGTTGCCGCTGGCCTTCCATGAGCGCTACACGTCCGGTCGGGTCATCTCACGACTGACCTCCGACGTGGAGGCGCTCAACGAGCTGCTCGACGAGGGACTGGACGGGCTCATCTCGGCCCTGTTCTCGATCACCACGATCGGGATCGTGCTGGTCGTCCTGGATCCGCCGCTTGGCCTGGTCACCATGCTTGCCTTCCCGCTCCTACTGCTCCTGGGTCGCTGGTTCCAGAAGAATTCCGCCCGCGCCTACCGGCGCACTCGGGAGACGGTCGCCCAGGTGATCGTCCAGTTCGTCGAGTCACTCGGCGGGATCCGTGCGGTGCAGGCCTTCCGCCGCGAGCCGCGCGACGAGGAGATCTTCCGCACCCTCAACGAGGACAACCGGCGAGCCCAGGACCGGGCGTTCTGGTTGATGTCGATATTCGTGCCGGGTGTGCAGTTGATCGGCAACCTGGTCACCGTCGGGGTGCTGATGTATGGCGCCATCCGGGTCATAGACGGCGACATGAAGATCGGAGTGCTCACTGCGTTCCTGCTCTACGTCCGGCGGTTCTTCGACCCGATGTCGGACGTGGCCATGTTCTACAACTCCTATCAGGCTGCGGTGGCCGCGCTCGAGAAGCTGTCCGGTGTCCTCGAGGAGGAGTCCAGCGTGCCCCCGGCGCGGGATCCGGAGCCGCTCGAGCAGGCGCACGGTGACGTGCGCTTCAACTCGGTGATGTTCGGCTATGGCGATGCGGTCGTGCTCCCGCATCTGGACCTGCATATCCCGCCGGGCCAGACCGTGGCACTCGTTGGTGCTACCGGTGCGGGGAAGTCGACGTTGGCCAGGCTTGCCGGTCGGTTCTACGACCCTCGCGAAGGCACGGTCACCCTCGACGGCACGGACCTGCGGCGGCTGTCCGACGAGGATCTGCGCCGAGCGGTGGTCATGGTCACCCAGGAGAGCTTCCTGTTCTCCGGTTCGGTGGCAGACAACATCGGCTTCGGCCGTCCGGAGGCGACCCGAGCCGAGATCGAGCATGCAGCACGCTCGATCGGGGCCGATGAGTTCATCCGGGCGCTGCCCGAGGGGTATGACACCGACGTACGCAAACGCGGTGGTCGGCTCTCGGCTGGCCAACGCCAGTTGGTGTCCTTCGCACGCGCGTTC
>JALZDV010000129.1 GCA_030862345.1 Actinomycetota bacterium
CACCCTGGTTACCAGCGGCTCGAGGGACGTGGTGATCGGCATCTGCCCCGGAGCCGGTAGCTCCCAGGCGCTACGCGGGTCAGCCGGGGGCGCGAGTTCGGCGAAGTCGGCCGGCACGTCGCTCATCACCCAATGATGCCGAGTTGGATCTCGGCGAAACCTCCGACTCCGGCGGAAATTCTCCCCGCTGTGCCGATGATCTTCCCGGAGGCACGGGTTCGGATCAGCCGCAGCCGGATATGTAGATTCCCAGGTCTCTAAGCCAGGGCACCGGATCGATCGCGTTGCCGTACAGATTGCCGTTCTCGTGCACCTCGAAGTGCAGATGCGGCCCGGTGGAGTACCCCTCATTGCCAACGGCCGCAATGTTCTGCCCGGCGTAGACCCGCTGGCCGGTCGAGACGAAGATCCGGCTCACGTGCCCATAGACAGTCACGTCGCCGTTGTCATGGGTGATGTAGACGGCCTGCCCGAAACCGCTGGCCGCACCAGACCGGGAAACTCTTCCACTCAGCGGGGTGTAGACCGGAGTCCCGATCGGCGCGGCGATGTCGATGCCGTAGTGGAAGGACCCATTGCGCGGACCGAAGCAACTGCTGGTCCGGCCAGTTGCCGGCGGCACTCCGGATGACGCTCCCGGACCCGGGCCGGGTGCAGCACTTCCGCCTCCTGAACTCCCGCCGCCCGAACTCCCGCCGCCCGAACTCCCGCCGCCCGAGCTTCCACTGCCTGAGCTAGCGGCGCGCGCGGCGCGTTCGGCGGCTGCGGCTGCCTCCGCCGCCGCTTGAACGCGTTGCGCCGCGGCGGCTTCCTCGGCAGCCTTCTGCGCCAACCATGCGTTGTAGGCCGCGCGAGCACCCTCGACACCGAGCAGCGCGACCTGCGCGGCCTGCAACTGGGTATCGAGCAGAGCCTTCTGTGCCTGGACCTGAGCGACCATGACCGCGCCGTTGGCGAAGGCTGCATCGGCGACGGCCTGGGCTTCGGCAGCCGCGGCTTCCGCTGCGGCCATCTCAATCTCGGCGGCCCGGTTGATCGAATCAGAGTTGGCGACCGTGACCCGGGCTACCTCGAGATTGTTCAGAACGTCGAGTCGACCCGAAGAGATGTAGTCCAGGAATGCCGCGCGCTGGATGAGTTCCCCGGGATCTGCGCTGGTCAGGAGCACCATGTCACTGGTTAGCAAGGACCCGGACATGTAACTGCCGCGGGCGAAGTCCACGATCGCGGATTGGGCACCCTCGACCTCGTCCTGCGCTGTGGCCAGGGCAGCCGCAGACCGTACGGCGGCATCCTGAGCGGCGATCAACCGGCCCTCTGCGGCGAGGTGCAGGTAGGCCGCCTCCTCGGCGACGATGTTGAGCCTTTCGAGTTCACTCTCGGCGGCGGCGAGCTCGGCGGAGATGCGACCGACTTCGGCTGCGGCGGCCTGCTGCGCGGAATCGGCGGCGTTGATCTGTTCGTCGGACGGATTCGGCGGTGGCGGCGGCACGGCGTGGGCGGGCGTGACTGCGACGAGCAGAGCCCAGATCAGCGCAGCGAGCAGAATGCTGCTCGAACGCCGGCTGCGGCACACTGCGACGCGGGAGCGTGGGGGCACCCTGGGCCGTACGGCGTGCATGTACCCCCCCTTGCGGCGGCCTCGTCCGGGAAACACCTTCCCTGACCCCAAGTCGCGAACGGTGTGACGGGACCGTCAGCAGACAATGGCACACAGCCGCCCCAAAGTCATCAACAGTCACAGTATTCCCAGAGGTTTACTTACGTAACACCGTAAGGCTGAACATGACGCTGAGAGACGAGCCGGGAGCTCGCGACGGTTTTTTGGCCGCGGTTTGGCGTTCAGAGGCGGGCGAGTTCGGCCTTGAGCAGGTCGAGCCCGAGTCCGCCCAGGTTCAGGGCCCCGGTGTGGAATGCCTTCAGGTCGAACGCGGTCCCGAGCCGCCTTTCCGCATCGGCTCTGGCCGCCAGCCAGACCCGTTCGCCGACCTTGTACGACGGTGCCTGGCCCGGCCAGCCGAGGTAGCGATTCAGCTCGTCCTGGCGCATCTGGTCATCCATCGAGGCATGCACGCGCAGGAACTCCAGGCCCAACTCGGGGTTCCAGACCTCGCCCTCGTGGAAGCGGGTGCCCGACGGAATGCGGAGTTCGAGATGCATGCCTATGTCCAACACGACCCGAGCCGCCCGGAAACCCTGGGAGTCGAGCATCCCCAGCCGGTCGCCCGGATCATCCAGGAAACCCAACTCGGCCATCAGCCGCTCGGCGTAGAGCGCCCACCCCTCGCCGTGGCCGGAGGACCACAGCATGATCCGCTGATAGCGGTTGAGCAGGTCGGCCCGGTAGACGGTCTGGGCGATCTGCAGGTGGTGTCCTGGGACGCCCTCGTGATAGACGGTCGTCTTCTCGCGCCAGGTGGTGAACTCCTCCGCTCCCTCCGGCAAGGACCACCACATCCGCCCGGGGCGGGTGAAGTCCTCCGATGGGGCCGTGTAGTAGATGCCCTCCCCGGACGTGGGCGAGAGTTTGCCCTCGATGGTGCGTACCGGCTCGGGTATGTCGAAATGGGTGTCGGCCAGCGCGCTGACTGCCTCGTCGGCCGAACTCTGCAACCAGCGGGTCAACTCCTCGCGGCCGCGCAGGATCCGAGCCGGATCCTCATCCAGGATGGCGATGGCCGCCTCGAGTCCGGCGCCCGGAGCGATCCGCTCGGCCACCTGCTCCTTCTCGGCGACGATCCTGGCTAACTCCGCCCAGCCCCAGTCATATGTCTCGGCCAGGTCGAGTTCGGCGCCGGTGAAGTAGCGCAACCACCGGCCGTAACACTCCTTTCCGACCGCGTCCGAGACTGGCGCCAACGGCAGCAACCGCTCGCGAAGGAAATTCCCGAAGGAGACGAGGGCCTCGGCCGCCGCCGAAGCGGCCGCTTCCAGTTCCGAACGCAACGCCCCCGTCGTGCCGGAGCGTTCCACCAACTCGGCGAAGAAGGGCGGGGCCTGCTCCAAGCCGGCCCAGCGGGCCACGATGTCGGCGCAGGTACGGACCTGACGCTGGGCGCTGACCCGCCCGCGTCCGGCGGCTGTGGCCAGACCGGCGGCATACCCCTGAAAGGCCCCCGGCAGGTTGGCCATTCGGGTTGCGATGGCGGCCCAGTCATCCTCGGTCTCGGTGGCCATCAGGTCGAAGACGATGCGCAAGGACTGCAGCGGACTTGCCGTGGTGTTCAGTTCGGCGCTGAGATCCCCGGCGTCGAACAGGTCGAGTTCAGTCGACAGCCGCTCCTGCATGGCGGCGTTGGCCACCCGCTCCCGGTCGTCGGTTGACTGGATCCCCTTGAGATCGTTCAGGGCGCGGTGGGCCAGCTCGGCTCGCGCCGCGAACCCGTCCGCACTGAAGTCGGTCAGCTCGGTCTCATGTCCGGCCACCCCGAACACGGTCGCCGAGATCGGGTCAAGAGCGCAGTATTCCTCGACGAACCGGTCCGCGACCGCGTCGGTTGATGAAAGCTGCTGCTCAGTACGGAACTGCGGCTGCTGCGCCTGGGAGGTCACAGTTCGCGACGATAGCCGGGCACCCCCTTCGCGGTTATGCGCATAACCGTCGCGTCTCCACGTCGTTCGCCGCGGTTATGCGCATAAC
>JALZDV010000178.1 GCA_030862345.1 Actinomycetota bacterium
TTGCCGAGCCGCCCGCCGAGCCCATGCCGGCTGCCCGGATCGAGGAGGACGAACCCGCCTACGAACCGGCGGCTTACGAACCGGCGGCCTACGAGCCGGCGCCCATGCCGGCCACCCGCGTCCAGGAAGACGACGCAGTGACTCGCCCGCGAACAGACCGTCCGCGGTGGTGGGAACGGCGCCGGGCCCTGGTCGGCATGACGGTGCTGCTGCTAATCGCCATCGCCGCAGCCCTCCTGGCCCTGAACCTGGGACGGGCCGACGACCCCTCGACCACCGCTGAAACACCGAACTCCGCCAGCCAGCCGGCCACCAGCACGACGCCGGCGCCGACCACCGAAGTGGCCACGACCACGACGGCATCGACTACGACGACGCCGGCCGCGCCGGTCGCACCCGGGCCGGCGGACTTCGAGCAGGCCGTACGTGACTACTACAACCTGCTGCCGGACCAGCTGGATGCCGCCTATGCCTACCTGGGGCCGCTTGTGCAGGAGCAGGCCAACGGCCGTGACGGGTTCGAGAACTTCTGGAGCCAGTACAGCGATGTAGGCACCGAGAACGTCCAAGCCAACGGCACGACGGTCACGCTGACGATCGTCTACACCGAGCAGGACGGCACCATCTTCCGGGAGCCCTACATCCTGGAGATGGGTACGGCCGGGGACGGCCGCATCCTGATCCTGACCTCGGAATACGGCGGGCCGGGGTAGGCATCGCCGTTCGATTGGCCTTACGGCCTGCGAGTTCCTCAGCGGCGCTAAGGAATTGGGCCGGTCCTCAGCGTCATGCGGACCTGGCTGCCGGCCGAGACCTTCGCTCCCGGAGGGGGGGTCTGCGTCATCACCCACGGCGTGCCAGTAGGAATCAAGGAGGTGCCCTGGGTGAAGATGGGCAAGAGGTCGCGTTGGCGGACCGCCTGCTCGGCCAGGGCCGACGGCAGGAACCGGACGAACGGCACGCTGCGCTCATTGGGCAACTCCTGGGTCAGGGCAACGGCGCAGGGAGATGTTGCGTTGAACGACTTCAGGCCGATCAGATGAGCGCCGGCGAAGAACTCCTGCTCGAAGGTGAGCTCCAGCGGCGGTGGGACCAAATTCTCCGGGATCCTGTCCGGCAGGTTGGGCCACAGCTCAGGCGGGAGGTAGTTCGAGAAGAACATGGCGACCAGGTCGTCGGTCGCGGCACCGACGTACCGGCATGGCCCTTTGGAGTTGCGGCACGGCAGCTGCGGGTCGTAGAGGTAGTCGAAATGTTCCCCATCGGTGAACACGGCCCGGTGCTTCGGCTTCGCGATCGAGTTCCACATGCTGTCCGGAAGCATCGCATCACGCTCACTGAAAGGCTCTGTGCCCCAGGTGAACAGCCGCGGTAGCACCACTTGGAAGATGGGCCGCGGACCGGAGGCGTCCGGCCAGTCGATCCAGACACCGCTGAGCGAGGCCACCGCGGCTACCGGGGTCGTCGTGGCGAGGATGCCGGCGTGCAGGGCACCGAAGGAGTGGCCCGCCAATCCGGTCGCGGGCGCTGGTAGCAGGGACTGGCGATGCTCCCAACCCGCTCGGATCCAGGTGAGCACATCGGCCAGCATCCGTTGGGTGGGTTCGCCACCTGATGGGTGCGTGCCGATGTCGGTGATCTGGGGGACCACGACGACGTAGCCGCTGCGGGCCAGCTGTGCGGGCAGCCGGAACCACTTGAGGTAGTGCTCGGGGTCTCCTTGGCAGTGTCCGTGGACGAACAGGATCACCGGGTAGCGTCCGCAGCCCTCGAGCATGGCGCCGTGCTGGGGTGAACCGTCCAGGGAGGGGAAGAACACCCGGAGGTTGGCCGGTGCGCCGTCGGCCGAGGTGTAGTCGCGGTGGCCGTAGAAGACTGGGGTCAGCGCGCTGGGCTGCCAACCGATCTCGCAGCCGAAGATCGGCGGAAACGGGCCGTGCGCCCGCCTGAACTCAGCTTCGAAGCCGCGCAATTCCTCGGCATCTGCTGGCGAACGCGCAGGTTCATCCTTCATTGGGTCCTTTCCCCCGATGGCAGAGGAACGCGAGGTCAGATTATCCATCCGACTCGGCGTCGGACAGTGCCGCCGCGGTTCCCCGCGAACAGTTCGACAGCGGGGTACGACCGCGGCGGCATCCACTACGACGACGCGATCGCTATCACTTCACGCCCCAGCCGACGAGCAGTTCGCAGGGCCCCTCGAACCCGTTGGGCCCCTCGAAGCGGGCTAGTTCGGTGCTGATCTCCTGCCAAGCCTCCTCCTGCTCTTCGGGGGTGAGGCCGGCCAACATCTGGTGCAGCGCACCGAAGGACTCACGTTCGAACCGGACGCAGTCCGCAGCGCGCGGCAGGCGTAGCGGAGCGGGTACCGCCTGTGACCCCACGTCCCGGAAGCCGGCCTGCCGGAAGGCCTCCTCCAGTACGCCGGGACCACCGAGACTGAACGGCCCGGGCTGGCCGGGAGCCGGTGGGGGGAGCTGGGCCCGGCGACGGATGATCGACACCGGCACCGAGAAGAATTCGTTGCGGTCCGCCGTCGAGTAGACAATGGCCGAGATCCGGCCCCCAGGCCGCAGGGCACGGTACTGGCCGGCCAGCGCGCCGGGCTGGTCCGGGAAGTAGATCAGTCCGAGCCGGGAGATCACGGCGTCGAACGCGGCCGCGTCGACGTCGAGCCGTTCGCCATCGAGCTCCTGGGTACGGACGTTGTCGAGACCGGCGTCGGCGGCCGCGGACGCGGCGTAGTCCAGGATGGCCGGGGAGATGTCGGTCGCCAGTACCTCGCCGGTGGGCCCGACACGCTGGGCCGCGGCGATCGACTGACCGCCGGCCCCGGCCGCGACATCGAGTACGCGATTGCCAGTGGTGACTCCAGCCGCATCGAGCAACAGGCGTGTCGCCTCGCCGAGCCACTCCTCGAGGGTGGGTCCCCAGGCGTGCCAGGCGGCCGCAGCATCCTCCCACTGGGCGCGGGTGGTGTCCTTGTATCGGACCGGGTCGAAGGTAACGGTCATTGCGTGCTCCTCTTGTCTGGTTGACGCTGCCGGTTGGTGACGGTGCTACCTGGATGGCGCCAGAACAGGTCGTACCGCCGCCAGGTTGCGGCTAGCAGTTGCGCCGGATCGCTTCTGGCGGACCTCCCAGCGGTGCATCATCACGCGCATGGCTTTCGTGGGCCGGGTGCGCGCTGTGTCCCGCATGCTCGGCGCCGTCGGCGAAGCCTCGAGCGGGCGGGCACATCTGGTGCTGGTCGCCGGAGAGGCCGGCATCGGGAAGACCAGCCTGATCGGCGAGGTCGCGGCGCGCGCCGGGTTACGGGTCGGCTGGGGGACCTGCGCCGATGCCGAACGTACGCCGGCGTTCTGGCCGTGGACCGCGGCGTTGCGCGGGCTCCTCACCGCCCTGAGCCCGGCCGATGTGGACGTGCTGACCAGGACCGACACAGCCGAGTTGTCCCGGCTGCTTCCCGAGCTGAGCCAGGCCGGGGCCGTCGGCCGCCAGGCTGATTCGGTCGACGGTCCTTCCGATGCCGACGCCGCACGATTGCGCCTGTTCGACGCCGTGTCCAGGTTTCTGGAACGGCTCGCCCGGTATGCCCCGACGATGGTCGTACTGGACGACCTGCAGTGGGCCGACGAGTCGAGCCTGTCGCTGCTGCGCTTCGTGGCCCGCGCCTACCGGCCGGTTCCGCTGCTGATCGTCGGCGCATACCGCCATGACGAACTCAGCCTGGGTGCTGCCCGCCTGCTGGACGACCTCGCTGCGCAGGGTGAGCCGATCCGGCTGTCCGGGTTGTCCCAGGCAGAAGTTTTCGAGCTCATCCTCGACACCGTCGGCCGGGATGGCGCGCAGCGGTGGGCCGGTGACGTTCATCGCCGCACCGATGGGCATCCCTTCTTCGCCCGCCAGCTCGCCGAGGTGCTGGCCGATCCAACGCAGCCTCCGGGTATGGTGCCGGCGGTCGCGGGGGAACTGGTGGCGCGGCGCATCGAGCGGCTCTCACCTGGCTGTCGGGCCCTCGTCGAGGCCGCGGCGGTGGCCGGCAACGAACTGCAGCCCGATGTGCTCGGTGAGGTGTGCGGAGTCGAGGCCGCTTCCTTTGCCCAGCTCCTGCAGGAGGGAGTGAACGCTGGGGTCCTGGTCCGCGATCTCGATGGCGTACGGACCCGGCTGGTGCATGACCTGTTCCGCGAGGCCATCATCGACCGGCTCACCTACCCCCAACGCCTGGCGCTGCATCAGCGCATCGCCGACGCCCTGGAGCACCGGCACGCGCGTGGGGTAACGGTGGTGCCGGCCGACCTCGCCAGACACTGTGCCGCAACAGTCCCACTCGAGGGAGGCGAGCGGGCGATCCGCTGGGCACGATCGGCGGCTGAGGTCGAGCGCACGCGACTGGCCTTCGAAGAGGCCGCCGGCCACCTCTCCCGGGCCCGACGCGCTCTGGAGGACACCGGCGATGCCGACGCCGGCCCCTGGCTGGTCGACCTACTCGTCGAGGAGGCCGATGCCCGATCACGCACCGGCGACTCTGCCGCTGCCCGTGGCCTGCTGGAGGACGCAAGGGACCGGGCCGCCACACTGGGCGACGGGCAGCGGTTGGGCCGAGTGGCCCTCGGGGTCCAGCGGCTCGGCGCGCGTTTCGCGATGCCCCGCGACGCCGTCGTCGAGATCCTCCAGAAGGCCCGGGTTGCCCTGGACGGCACAGGGACCGTTCTCGAAGCGCAACTCACCGCCAGCCTCGCCCGCGAGTTGCACCACTCCGTACCCGCACATCGGCCACGCGCTCGACCGCTGTCCGAGCGGGCGATCGAGTTGGCTCGCAAGCTGGACGACCCGGAGACTCTGGCCGCGTGCCTGCTGGCCTGTCACGACGTGCTGTGGACGCCGGGCACCGCCAGGCAGCGATTCGAGGTGGCGCGCGAGATCGCCGACGTTGCCGAGCGCGCTGGCGACGCCGAGCGACATGCCGAAGGGTTGCTGCTCACCGCGAACGCGCTGCTCGGGCAGGGATCACCTGCGTTCCGGGCGGTGCTCACCGAATATCTTCAGGCCGCCGAACGGTTCCACCAGCCGCGCCACGACTACTTGGCGCTGACCCGACGGGCTGCCCTCGCCATGATCGACGGTCAGCTGGACGACGCCGAGCGCCTCATCGGCGAGGCAAGCGGGCTCGGCGAACGGATCGGCGAGCCGGACACCGGCAACGTGCGGCTCTCGCAGCTGCTGGGCCTGGTCCGCGCGCGGGCCGAACCAGAGCGGTTACGCGCCACCGCCGCCGAGGCAATCAGGTGGTGGGTGGGTGTGCCCTCGCATGCACATGCTGTCGCGGCAGGGTTCTATGCTCTTGCCGGCGAGCCGGGGGATCTGGATGCCGCGCGAAGGGCGTTGGACACCGTCGAGGCCCTGGGCACCTGGCGCGAGGACAAGTCGTATCTGTGGTCGGTGTTCGTCGGGGCGATGGCCACGGCGGCGGTCCGGCTCGACGACCAGAGACTCTGCGCCGAACTGCTCGCCGAGCTCGAGCCCTTGACCGGGGAGTGCGGAGTCAACGGGGCGTTCGTCTGCTTCATGGGCAGCAATGCGCACTGGGCCGGCATTCTTGCCGGGGCGCTGGGCCGTAGCGAGGAGGCCAGGGCTTGGCTGGAGCAGGCATTGACCACCCATCAGAGACTGGGCGCTGTGACCTGGGCGGCGGAGACAAGCGCGGAGCTGGCGGCATCGGCGGCACCGGGTCCCGGCCGAGCCGATGCAGAGCTGTGCCGGGACGGCGACCTCTGGCGGATCCGTCATCGGACCTCCTCCGCGCACCTTCGTGATCTCAAGGGACTGGCAGATCTCGCCGTGCTGCTAGCTCGGCCCGGCACCGACGTACATGTGCTGGAACTAGCCGGTGCCGGCAGCCACGAGCAGGACTCCGGGCCCCTGCTCGATGCCACCGCGAGGACCGCCTATCGGCGCCGCCTCGATGAGCTGGACGAGGAACTGGCGACTGCACAGGACGATCACGACATCGGACGGGCCGAACACCTGGAAACGCAGCGCGATGCACTGATCGCCGAGTTGGGCAGGGCTGCCGGACTCGCGGGGCGTGATCGTCCATTGGGGACCAGCACCACTGAGCGCGCCCGCAAGGCCGTGACGGCGCGGCTACGGGAGGCCATCGGGCGGATCGAGTCAGCGCTGCCCGAACTCGGTGCACACCTCGACCGCTCCGTGCTGACCGGCACGCAATGTCGGTACGAGCCAGCTGAGCAGCTGACCTGGACTCTGTCGAGCAGCGCGCCCTACCGGTAGCGGCATGCGTACCCATTCCGTTCGTCCCGTCCCAACCGTTGCTCCGCGAAGAGCGCACTACGTGGGCTTGAAGGGATCGGTCCCCGCGGCGCCTAGGTCAGCGCAACCACTTCGGTTGCTTCGCCTCGATGGCCTTGATCGCGGTCAGGGCTCGGTCGTCGCTGGCGCGCAGTTCCGCACCATGCAGCAGGCCGAATGCGAAGCCGTTCTCCCCAGCCAGGTGAGCTTGTACACCCAGGTCCCGAAGCACCTCCCGGCTCGCGGCGCTGTCCTGGCGCTCACCCAGGACTTCCTGCAGTGCCTCCATTTCCCCGGCTAGGACCGTGGCCGGCTCGCCGAAGATCGGTGCCACCGATTCAGCGGCGTAGCGTGCTCGCTTGGCAGCCTTGCGTACCTCGTGCAGCTGATAATCCTGCGCGTCGCCGGGCTCTGCGACTGTGGCCTGTTCGGCAGCCTTCACCACGCGGCGGCGGGCTTTTCCGACCAGCGCAGGCAGGACCTTGGCGGCCTTGTGGTGGCCGGCATCCCCGTCGGGTCGCAGGCCGACGTCTCCCAACGCGTCCAGGGTGTCCAGGAGCCGGAAGTACCGGGTGCTGTTGAGCTCGGCCCGGACGGTGTTCAGGGCGCTGCGGTGGCGCTGCCGCAGTTCCAGATCCAGCCGCCGGCGTACCGGCCCGAGCACCAGATCCGGCGGTTGCTCGGCGAGCAACCGGGTCAGCCGCTCATGGATGACCTCGGCGTCGCGGGCCAGCCCGAGTACGCCGCCGAGCCACTTCAGTTCCGCCCGCAGCGGTTCGGTGACCTCGAGGTCCAGCAGCGGGCGATACGTGGCCAGGGCGCTGCGCAGCCGCCGACTGGCCACCCGCATCTTGTGCACCGCGTCGGGCTTGTTCTGCCGGGCGTAGGGATCCCAGGTCTTCAACGCCCCGCTCTGCTCGCGCAGGTGCGCCAGGACCACCTCGCCCGCCGACGACTTCCTGGTCAGCTCTGCCGGCGTCGGGTCCGGCACCAGCCGCTTTCCGAGCACCCGTTGAACCTTGCTCGAATTCGTGGCCGGGCGGCATCCGGTGGCCAGCAGCCGCGCGCCGACCCGGTCGAGCAACAGCCGGTCGCCGGTGACCAGCTCCACCTCGATCTCGCGCCAGTCGTATGCGGCAGGTTCCGGAGCCAGGCTCTGGCCCGAAACGTCGTCGTCGGCCACCTCGGCCAGAGCATTGCCTTGAGCGTCGAGCAACCGGTGCACGGTACGCCGGGTCTCCAGCCTCGCCACCGGGATCAACGCCTCGTCCCGTACGTGCACCCGGACCAGGTCGGCCAGGTCCTTCGGCGGGGTCCGTACACCGCGCCCCAGTGGCCGGCGTACTTCCAGTCGCTCGCTGGCTGCCCGAGGTAGCTTGAGGTGCCACCCTTCATCGGTGCCACCGGTGCGGCGACGCAGAGTGGTCCGATTCCGCAGCAGGCGTAGGTCGGCGGTGTCGAAGTAGACCGCTTCCAGCTGATGCTCAACGGGGTGGACGAGCGCAGCAACCTCAGGCACCTGGAGCAGACCGGAAATCGGCACCGGGCCGTCCGCCTCGAACTTCAGCTCCACCTCGACGGCTTCGCTGCCTGCCTTCACCCGGTCTGCGCTTACGTGCGGGGGCACGCTCTGAGCTCTTTGCACTGGGGTAGGACGAGATCAGGTTTGCTCGCCGGCGATGTCGACCATCCAAGGGATGCCGAACCGGTCGATGAACATGCCGAACTCGTCGCCCCACATCTGCTTCTCGAGTGGCATCGACACGGTGCCACCGTCGGAAAGCTTCTCCCAGTAGCTGCGCAGTTCGTCAGCGTCGTCCCCGCTCAGGCTGACTGCGACATTGTCTCCCGGATGGTGTTCCATCCCAGGGGGTGTGTCGCTGGCCATGAGCGTGAAACCGCTGTCGGTCTCGAGTTGGGCATGCATGATGTTGTCGGCGTCAGGGGAGTCCTGTGCGCCGAACTCGGCGAACGTGTTGATTGTCAAGGTGCCGCCCAAGGCGTCCTTGTAGAACTGCATAGCCTGTCGCGCGTCGCCGTGGAAGGTGATGTACGGGTTGAGACGGGAAGCCACCTCGAACTCCTTTCTGGGGAGAGATCCGTCTGTGCAGACTAATGGCGCGCCTCCGGATCGATGCTCCTCGGTGCCTACCCGGAAACTGGCAGAGAGGCATCGGACAGCCGTGCCAGGATGGCAGCGGCGTCGTGCATCATCTCCGAGACGATCTCGGCCGCGGGCTTGATCTCCTGCACGAGACCGACGCCCTGGCCCATCAACCAGGGCATCTCCTCGAAGTCCCCGGTCGTGACCGGCACCGGGAGCATGACGTCGAACTTCAACTTGACATGCTCCTGCCCGAGAAACTGGGTCCGGCCGATTTCCGGTTGAGCACTGCGGTCGGTTGGTACCTCGGCCAGGTTTTCGGTCCACTCGGCCACCACGCGGTTTCGGTGTAGCCGCATCGGGTTGAAGTCGGGCATCTCGGGCCCGAATATCCCGGAGCGGACGGTGTCGGTTCCGGTGGCGGACAGCACGCGCCGGTGATGTTCTGGATGCACATGTGCCTCCGGCGAAGCCAACAGGCGGGTGCCGACCCAGACGCCGTCAGCACCGAGGGCAAGTGCAGCGGCCACACCGCGCCCGTCCACGACGCCACCGCTTGCCAGGAGCAAGATGTCATCGAGCGCGTCCCGCATCTGGGGCACCAGCACGAACGTCGGCATCCCGCCGTAGTTGTGACCGCCGGCTTCCCAGCCCTGGGCGACGACGACCTCGACCCCGTCGCCGGCCGCGCGCCGCGCATCATCGACGGTGCCGACCTGCTCCCAGACGGACACCTCGGCGTCGCGCAGCAGCGACAGGTGCTCCGCGGATGGGTGTCCCCAATGGAAGGAGACGATGGGCACCCGCTCCTCGGCACAGACCCGGATCTGGCCGTCGTTGTCGAAACAAGTGATGAAGTTGATGTTGAACGGTGCATCACCCGTCGCATCCCGTACAGCGGAAATGGTCTGCCGCAGCGTGTCCGGTTGCATGAAGCCGACGCCGATCGCGCCTACCCCGCCGGCGTTGCTTACGGCGATCGCCAGGTCGGGCGTCTCACCGGCGAAAGCCATCCCAGCGCCGGCGAATGGGTGCTCGCAGCCGTACCGGTCGGTGAACCTAGTGGGCAGTAACGGCGACATGACGTCCTCCTGAGGATGGTGTCGGGGATAGAACCGGGGCAGGTGTCGGGGGCAGGATGTGTTCTATGGCGGCTGCGAGAGCCAGCAGCGCCTCGTCGTCACCCACGGCGGCGTCGAGTTCGATCCCCACCGGAAGGCCGTCGGGCGCCAAGCCGGCTGGGATGCTGATTCCTGGATGGCCGGCATTACCGGACAGGTCGGTGTTGCGGATGTAGGTGGCGAACGTGGGCTGCCGCTGACCGTTGAGTTCGATGGTGTCGTCGTCTCCGATCGGGCGAGCGGTGAGCGGTGCGGTGGGGAAGACCAGAGCGCTGAGCCGATTGGCGGACAGCACAGTGGCGTACTCCTGCTGCAGCCGCAGTCTTGCGTCCAGCGCCTCCTGATATTGGTCCTCATTCACTGCGCCGTCACCGGCCAGCAGCTCCCACACACCGGCAACGTCGGGGCTGGCGACCTGGCGCCGTACGTCTTCTGTGGTGAGCTCGTAGCCGGCCGCACTCAGGTAGCGCGCAAGCTCCCGGGGGAACTCGTAGAAGCAAACCGGAAAGCCGACCGCGGCGTTGAGCTCCATAACGCCGGTGATGTCGACCTCGACGAGCTCAACACCGGCATCGCTCAGCAGGTCCCGTGCCGCCCCGGCGGTAGTGGCTACACCACGGTCGAGATCACGCCAGAACTGCTTCGGTACGCCAAGCCGCACCCCAGTCAAGGATCGGGCTGATGCTGCCTGCGCCTGCTCGGCCAACACTGCGTCGAGCAGGACAACATCAGAGACGCGGCGCGCGATCACCCCCACGGTGTCCCGGGTGTGCGAGATCGGCACGACGCCGTCACCGGGATAGCGACCGTGCGTCGGTCGAAATCCGACGACTCCGCACATTGCCGCCGGCAGGCGTGCCGATCCGCCGGTGTCCGCGGCGAGGCTGACCGGCGCGATCCCAGCAGCAACTGCGGCTGCGGCGCCGCCGCTGGACCCGCCCGCGATCAGGTCCGACTGATACGGATTGCATACCGGCCCGCTCCAGGCATTGTTCGAGGTGATCCCGAACGACAGCTCATGCATGGTCGTCTTTGCCGCGATCCAAGCCCCGGCCGCGACGAGTCGCTCAACGACCGGCGCGTTTACCGGGGGCAGGCGCCCGGTGAGCGCCGGCGTTCCGCCGGTCGTCGGAAGGTCGGCGGTGTCTATGGCGTCCTTGGCCAGCACCGGGAGTCCACCCACGGGGCCGGCTCTGCCCGGCTCGGGGTAGGAGGCCGCGATGCGGTGAGCCCGCTCGGAGTCGTAGGCGGCCAGCGCGTTCAACTGCTCCGCAGCGCCAGCGGCGACGTCCATGTCGCTGACGACGTCCTGCATCGACAGAGCTCCGGTGGCCAGTCCGGACACCAGCCTGCGCGCATCTCCGAGAGTGCCGTCCATCATGGTTGCCGCACCTCCCAGCCCACGTGCCGACCGCCATGCCTGGCTGAGCAAAATGCTGCCCGTTCCGGGGCAGCGGCCACATCAGCAGATTCGCTGATGTTTGGGCGGTGCTGGTGACTACGCCGAGGGATCGGCTGGGCGCTGGAGCAACATGCCGCTGAGCTCGGTCCGGTTCCGTACGGAGAGCTTGTCGTAGATGTGCTGCAGGTGAGCCCGCACCGTTCCGTACGACATGAACAGCGTTTCGCCGACCTCCCGGTCGGTCAGACCCCGCGCGACCGCCTGCGCCACCTGCCGCTCGCGCTCAGTCAGCGCCGCCCACCGGGTCGTCTGCGGCGGCGCTGTGCTGGGAAGCGCCATCCGGGTCAACGCCGAGGTGAGTGCTCCGCCCACGGCGTCCAGCACGCGCCGTTCGGATTCGCCGAACGGGCCAGATCGGCGATGGCGCCACAGGCGCAGGTCGCCGAGGTTCTGTTGGCCGGACCAGGCGAAGTAGTTCAGGCCGTGATGCAAGCCGTCGACCGACAGGAAGTCGGTGTAGAACTCGGTCCGCATGAGATCGCGCTCGCTCATGACCTCCTCGACGCAGGTGGCCCGGCGATAGACCTGCAGCCGGTGCGTGATCGGATCATGGAACTGGAAGTACTGCTCGTACCGCGTGAGGTTGGCATCGCTCATGTTCACCGCGACTCTGGAATCGAAACGTTCCCCGCGCGATGACCACACGTACGAGGCGAGATAGTCGGCACCCAGCAGCCGCATCAACCGTGCGCCCACATCACGGCGGAGCTCCTCAGACGTCTCCGCGGCCGCGACGTCGCGTAACAGACCCAGGAGTGTGCGCTCCTGCGCGTCTGTGAGCATCGGCACCGCTCTCTTCGAGGCTCGGCTTGTTACAGCGTTGGTGTGCGGTCAGTGTGCTCTGTCGATCAGCGGGGATCCAGGGATCGGCGCCCGGCTCAGGCCGGCGGATATGCCTCGGCGGCGAGCAAACGAGCAAGGTGGGCGGCGTTGGCGGCAAGCGTCTTGGTCGCTGCGCCGGTTGTGTCCGGTTTGGGCCCGGCTTGGTCGTAGTCGAGGGTGTTCATGGCCTCGCCCACCCAGTACGTGGAGCCGGCGGCGGCGATGGTGAATCCGACGTCGTTGAGGGCCTGGAACACCTCAGCCGTGACGTGGTGGGCGCCGTCCTCGTTCCCGACCACCGCTACGGCGGCGACCTTGCCGTACGTCAGCAGGCGGCCCTGCTCGTCGGTCTCGGACAGCTCCGCGTCCAATCGCTCCAAAACCATCTTGCACACGCTGGTGGGCTGGCCCATCCAGATCGGGGTGGCAATGACGAGCAGGTCCGCGTCAAGGATCTTCGCTCGGATCTCCGGCCATGCGTCGCCGTCGCCCTCATCTGTCGAGACCCCGAAGCGGACATCGTGGTCCACGACCCGGATGACCTCGCCGTCAACGTCGTGGTCGGCCAGGGCGGTCAGCACCTCGCGGCCGAGCAACTCCGAACTCGATGCAGCCGGGGAGGATTTGAGCGAGCACCCCAGAACCAAGGCGCGCAGTGTCGTCACAGGGCAATTCTGACCCGGTTTCCTAGATGTTGGGGGGGATTGGTGGACCGACGACCTGTAGCCCGTATCGGGGACTGATCTCGCTCCAGCGCGGAATCTCCTCCTCCATCGAGAACCCGTCCGGACCCGGCAGTCTGCGCTCAGCGGCGGGCATTCCGACCTCGTCGTACAGGTCCATCAAGCCGGCGGGCGTTTCAAAGCTCAGAAAGCGCACCGGCGTCGTTCCGGTGATCCGGAAGGCGTGCGGAATGCCAAGCGGAAGGTAGATGAACGATCCGGCCGCCAGGTGATGAAACTCGTCGCCGGCTTGGTAGACCATCGTCCCCTCCAGTACGAAGAACGCTTCGGCCTCGCGGGTGTGCACGTGCAGCGGTGGTGCGATACCTGGTGGCTGCGTCGCCAGGGTCAGGTCGAACGCCCCGCCCGTTTCGGCCCCCGACGCAAGCCGTTCGAACAAGGACCCCATCGCCCAGGTTGCCGCGCCTTCCCCGGGGCCACGTACCACCACACCGTTTGTCCGCTGCGCCTGCATCTCATCTCCTCAATCGGCAGCTAAATCGATCCGAATACCTCTCGGATCAATAGCGGTAAGATAGGACGCATGCCCGACTCCGTCAAGAGCCGTACCTACCGCTCACCACTGCGGGCCGAACAGGCACGGCAAACCCGCTCGGGCATCTTGGCGGCCGCTCGCCGGCTTTTCACCGAGCACGGTTACGCCGCGACCACCGTCGCTCAGATTGCATCCGGGGCGGGTGTCGCGGTAGACACCGTCTACGCCGCCGTGGGAGCGAAGTCGGTGATCTTCCGCCTGCTGTTGGAGACCGCGCTGTCGGGTACGGACGAGCCGGTGCCCCCGGAGGAACGGGATTATGTGCGTCGTATTCAGGCGCAGACCCGAGCGCGCGAGAAGCTCGAGGCCTACGCCACCGCGGTACGCGCCATAGGTGAGCGGCTGGGTCCACTGCATCTCGTGCTGCGCGATGCAGCGGCCCAGGCTCCGGAACTCGCGCGGATGCGCGACGAGATCGCCTCCCGTCGAGCGAAGAACATGCGTCTGCTCGCCCAGGATCTCATCGGCACCGGGGATCTGCGGCCTGACCTGGACGTCGAGGAGATCGCCGACGTCATCTGGAGCATGAACTCCGCCGAGTTCTATTACCTGCTGGTCCACGAGCGTGGTTGGTCGCCAACGAGATTCGAGCAGTGGCTCGCCCAGACGTGGTGTCAGCTATTCCTCGTTGAGTGATCGCCAGGCAGCGATCAACAGCGGTCAAGCGCGCTGCATGTCCTTGACCATCGCCTGATGGTGTGCCACTCTCTATTCATCCGAAGGAGGTTCGGATGAATATTCAGGAAGAGGACGCCATGGTCAATTCCCAAGAACTCAAGGTTCGCCCCTCGAACACTGCGCCGACCGCAGCCAGGTCCGGGCCGGTTCCCGTACTGCTCGGCGCTGCCCATCGGGTCGCGATCATTCTGAGCGGAGTCCTCGCCGGCGCGATCCTGTCGACGTGGCTGAGCGAAGGGTCGCTGCGCGAGGATGCCGAGCTCTGGATCTCCTACCACCAGGCAATCACTGCGGCCTACACCCAGGCGCTGCCACCGATCGGTGGGCTGGCGTTGCTGGCGACGCTCGCAACGCTCGTCGCGTCGTGGCGCAGTGCAGGTACCCGGCGGCTTGTCGTGGCCGCGCTCGCGTTCCTGGTCGTCGGCTTGCTGGTCACCGTCGTCGTGCACTTCCCGATCAACGACCAGATCATGTCGTGGCAGCCGGCCGCGCCGCCTGCAGACTGGCAGGACGTGCGCGCTGAGTGGCTGACCGCGCATGCCGTACGTACGGTCTCCGCCATGGCCGGTTTCGTGCTGCTCGTGCTGGCTTTCACCCAGCGTAACCGCGCGTCATAAGGCACGGTGGGCCGGGGTCACGGCCGGCTACCGCAGATGAAGGCACTCAGGGCTGGCCCTGATGTATGCGGGGGCGTATTGGTGCCAGCATGAGGCGGTGAAACCGACGTTGCTGATCGTGGACGATCACGCGGGGTTCCGGTCGTTGGCCAGAGCCCTGCTCGAAGCGGACGGCTACGACGTCGTGGGAGAGGCCGAGGATGGCCAGTCGGCCTTGGCAGCCGTCAAGGCGCTCCAGCCCGACGTGGTGCTTCTGGATG
>JALZDV010000213.1 GCA_030862345.1 Actinomycetota bacterium
CGCCGTCGGACGTCTTCCTCACCCTGCCGCGGCCGGAGAACACCCCGGAACTGGCGGAACTCGGCAAACGGCTCGACACCGAGCGGCGCGAGCTGATGCTCGGCCGCGGCTGGGGACTGACGACGACGTACAACCATGTGCACTCCCCCGCCGACCGCGACCCCGCGGTGGTGAACCTGCGCGAGATCCACACCGCGATTGACCATGCCGTGCTCGACGCCTACGGCTGGGACCTCGACCCGGAGATCGGCCACCACCCCACCAAGATCGGTACGCGCTGGACGGTGAGCCCCCGCGCCCGCTTCGAGCTACTCGACCTGCTGCTGGAGGAGAACCACCGCCGCCACGCCAAGGAGCAGGCGTGACACGGGGCTCTGAACTGCGCCGTCAGGACGTGCCGGCTCGTGGCATCCGGAAGATCAAGAGTGATCTCGTCGCCGCTGCGCTCCCAGGAGTGTCAGTAGCGGTCTCTACCCTCCGGTTCAGCCTGTCCGTAGAGTCGTGACGACGGGGGTGAGTGCCCGTGAGCAACATCGTGGGGGAGCTCGCGCGAACGCGTGAGGCGTTCGACAAGCCAACGCTGGCGTTGCTGGGCAAGAAGTGGGCTCCGATCGTACTGGCGGTGTTCAGCTCGTCCTTCTCCCGTGACCGGGAGACGATCCCCGCGGAGCAGCTCCACGCACAGGTAGGGATCTACCTGTCGGAGTTGCGCGCCATCGGTGAAGAGACCCCAACCTCCCCGGCGCGAGACCTGTGCCGTCGCTGGGTTGGCGAGCAGTGGTTGGTGCTCGCTTCGAACGAGAACCAGGTCGAGGAGTACTCGCTGACCTCGCACGCGCAGGAGGCCATCGACTACGTGAACCGGCTCTCGGGCGACCGCTCGATGCTCAGCAAGTCCCGGATCGAGACCATTCTGGAGGCGGCACGCCGGTGTGCTCTCGACGCAAACCCGGATCGTGAGCAGCGGATGAAACGACTCGACGAGCAGATCGAGCGGCTGACCGCCGAACGGGATCGGATCGCTGGTGGCGGAGCCATCGAGACAGGCTCCGACGACCGTCTCATCGAGGAGTACCTCAACGTGCGGGACCTCATCGGCCTCCTCCCAGCGGACTTCATGCGAGTCTCGGAGTCGGTGAAGACGATCCACCGCGAGATTATCGCTCAGTTCCGCGAGGAAGGCCGCCGCACCGGTGACGTGCTGGATGCCTACCTGGAGAAGTCCAGCGATCTGATGTCGCAGTCCGCCGAGGGGCGGGCGTTCATCGGGGCAGTGGAGCTGCTACGCGACGACCGGCTGCTGCACGACTTGCGCGACGATCTCCAGACGATCCTGGATCACCCGTTCGCGGAGGCCCTGCTGCCCAGCGAGCAGCGCGAATTCCGCAACACTGTGAACAGCATCAACCACAACATCGGAATCGTGCTAGACCAGCGTCGCCGCCTGTCCGGCACGCTGCGCGCGCACATCACCCGGCACGATGCGGTCCGGGACCGCGAGCTGGACGACGCGCTGCGGCGAGCCAAGGGCGCGCTCGCCGGTTGGTTGGCGAACTCAGGGCCAAGGGCACGTGTGCCCGTCGGCATCGGCCTGCCGCAGATGGATGTCGGACACCTCCGGCAACGGTTCTACAACCCAGCCGATCACATCCCGCCCCCGCCGCTGCTGGACAATGCCGCTGGGGCGGCGGACCCGACGAGCTTGGAGGACCTGCGCAAGCAGGGTGGGCCGAGCCTGCACGCACTGCGGGTGCTGATTCAGGACGCGCTCAAAGACAGTGACCAGTGCTCTGCGGGAGAACTGTTCGCCCACGGCCCGGAATCGTTGAAGAGGCCGGTGGAGATCCTGGGCTACATCCATGTCGCGGCAGCCAATGAAATGCCCACGATCGACGACACACAGGCGGTAGAGATCTTCGACGCAGTCCGTCCGGACGGCAGTACACGGAGCTTCGCCGGCCCGCGCGTGACGTTCCACCAAGATCAGCTGTGTGACACGGTGGCCGATGACAGTGGCGGACGCGATGAATGATCTCGGCCACAGTGCGACAGACGACGGCGCCGACGAAGCCGCGTGGGAGGAGCCCGAGGAGCCGTCCGACGGCCCGGGACCCGTGTTCGACGGTGACACAGGCCAGATGACGCTGCAGCTTCGCCGCACCTTCGTGGCGCTGCTGAAGAAGCGGTACATCTCCTCGGAGCAGAATCCAACGGAATGGCGGGTCCTACTTCAGAACCAGCCGCTGTTCGAATCACGGTTCAACGACATGTTCCTCCACCTGGTGGTGGACCTCGAGTACCAAGTGGCCTTCAAGAAGCAAGCCGTGGGAGACGGGGGCAACTTCTTCCCTACGATCCTCCACGACATAGCGTACACGCGGGAGCAGACCGTGTTGATGGTGCATCTCAGGGCCATTTTCCGTAGCAAGCGCGCCGCCGGGGACGACGCCGTGTTCGTGGACGGACAGGACCTCCTGGACGAGATCGCGACGTTTCGCCCGGCGGCCGCGACCAACCATGTACAGAACGAGAAGGCCGCGCGCCGGGCAGTCGAGTCCCTTGCAACCAGCGGCATCCTGCTCGAATCGAACGATGCCGACCGGTACCGGATATCTCCCATCATCGAGGTGCTCCTCCCCGTTCACCGGGTGCAGGAGCTCGTGACCTGGCTGACGAGCGAGCAGGGCGTCCTCCCTGTGGCGGCAGAGTCCGATCGCGCCGAGCCGAGCCAGGACCTTGACCAACCGATCGAAGGGGAGGATCGGGGATGACTCTGACCCAACCGAGCCTGACCGGACTGGAGGGATACACACCCAGCCCGGCCCAGCAGTGGTGTGGCACCTCCATGCAGATGATCAACTGGGGCGGCTTCGAAGGGCACCACAAGATCGGCTTCGCCGACACCGCCACCTTGCTCGCCGGGGCCAGCGGTACCGGGAAGTCAACCCTTCTCGACGCTTACATCGCTCTGATGATGGACAGCAACACGCCGTTCAACGGGGCCTCGAACGACAACGTCTCCGGAAGAGCGCGCAACACCGAGCAGCGCAACGTCCTGTCCTACGTTCGAGGCAAGATCGACACGAGCCGGGAGGCCGGCACCGGTGATCTCAGAGATGAGGTGTTGCGAGGGCGGGACACGAGTGCCTGGTCGGCCGTCGCCATGACATGGCGCAACAACACCAACGAATGGTTCACAGCCCTGCGAGTGTACTACGCGCCGGTCAGTGCAACCTCTTACAGCGAGGTGACGGCGCACCTGGCCACCATCGAGAAGTCCTTCGACCTGCGCAGTCTCGAAGCATTCGCCGCAGATCGGTTTCCGCATCAACGTGTCAAGGCCCGGTTTCCCGGTATCGAGTTCCACACGTCATACGAGACGTTCGCCGCGACCCTACATACTCGTCTGGGCATCGGTGCGGGCGGCGACGGCGCGAAGGCGCTGAAACTGCTCGCACGCATCCAAGGTGGGCGCCAAGTCACGACCGTCGACGGCCTCTACAAGACGATGGTCCTGGAGAGACCGCGCACGTACGCCATCGCGGACCGGGCCATCGCTCATTTCGATGATCTGCAAGCTTCCTACGAGACGATGAGGAACGCGGAAGCGCAAGTGAAGGTCCTCGAAGACATCCCCGACTTGCACCAGGCACGTGTCGACGCCGAGGCCAATGCAGCACTGATCGACACGTTGCGCATCCAGTCCTCCGACGAGGACACACCGTTCGCCCTGTGGTACCGCGAGGTAGAGGCGGGCCTGTTGGGTGCGGAGATCGACCGCAATCGAGCTGAACATCGGGACGCCACCGAACACGCCAAGGAGGCTTCAAGCGAGGTCACCGCTACCAAAGCCAAGATCGCCGACATTCAGGAGCAACAGCGGGACAATGGCGGGGCCGCGGTCAACGCTGCTGAGCGTGTGCTGAAGCAGCTCCAAGAGCAGCGGATGGCTGTGGCCGAGGACCGTGTCCGGTTCAATGACCGGACCCACGTGCTCGGTCGGTCGATCAGCACCGAGGAAGACTTCGATGCTCTGCGAGCCGACAGTGAGACGTTCTTGGCGACGGTCACCTCCACCGAGCAACAGCTTCAGAAGGAGGCCGACCAGGTCGCCTATGCGGGATGGCCGCTACGGTCCTGTTCCGAGGAGCTGGAGCGGGAGCGGAACTCGCTGAAGGGGCGCGAGGGACTCGTCCCCCAGGATCTGCACGGCGCGCGTCTCGCTGTGGCTAGAGCCCTCGGTGTGCAACCCGAGGAGCTGCCCTTCGTCGCCGAACTGATCGACATGGACCCTTCATTCGAGGCGTGGCGGGAGGCAGCCGAACTCGCTCTGGGCGGCTTCGCCGTCACGATGCTCGTGGACGAGCGCCGTCTCGGCACTGTACGCCGGGAGATCAACTCAATGCACATGGGCAGGCGGCTCCGGTTCGAAGGTGTCGAACTCAACCAGCGACAGGATCGAAAGCCCGACCGGGACCGCCTGCCGGCACGATTCATCACCAAGGACACGCCCTTCACCCCCTGGGTGATGACCAGGCTGATGGCCAAGTTCGACTACACCTGCGTTGATGCCCCGGCCGACCTTGATCACACACCCTTCGGTCTCACGATCACCGGGCAGACACGCGAGAGACGGCGTGGTGCTCATGGTGGGCATGGCGCTGTGCGCGTTATAGGCTTCTCCAACGAGGGACGGCTCGAAGAGATCGCCCTGAAACTGGAGACGATTGAGGGTCAACTCGTAGACTTGGCGAGGCAGCGGAAGCGCGTTGGCGCGCAGCAGGAAAT
>JALZDV010000237.1 GCA_030862345.1 Actinomycetota bacterium
ACTAGGGCCGGGCGCTCAAAGGTCGTCGAGTGATCGGAAAGACCCAGGCTCGCAGCGCCGCGAAGCGGATGAGCCCGATGCCCCGGTGATGGCGGCGATCATGAGCACCTGGACGAACCAACCGGCACCGGGTACGGCGCTCTGCATCGCGACGAGGGCCAGACTCGTGGCGAGGAGTCCGACGATGGCCAGGCCGCCGCCCTGTAGCTGAGCCCGCCACCAGCCGACTGCCGCCGATGCATGAAAGGTCAACCGTCGATGCAACTCGTTGGCCAACAGGGTGCTGGTCACCATGCCGATCAGGTTGGCCACCAGGCTGCCGAACGAGCCGAGAGTGATAAACAAGGCCGCGTAGAGCGTAGAACTGATCAAGCCTACGACGGCGAAGCGGGTGAGTTGCGCGAAGGCGCCCTCACCGGTCAGCCGCCGCCGCACCGCACGCGCCCGATCCGCCACCGCGCATCCCGGATTGGGCACGTCGGGGAGCAGCACAGCACTCCTGCGCAGCGCCACGGTCGGGCAGGTCACGAGTCTCCCAAGGGTCAGCGGTGCGGGCCGAATCAGATCGGCGATGTCATGAATACATTCGGTGCAATTCCGCGCCTGGACTGCTATTCCCAGGGTGACCTGCAAGGAGCCGTCCAGCCCGTCGGCCACCGCCGAGGAGAACTGGTGGCTCTCATCGGTTGCGCTAACATCGCAACCGCGTCACCGGGCGCATCCAGTCCGCGGGGCAGGGACTATCCCACCGGCAGCACGACCAGAGACCAGTCGACGAACCTCTGCCCGCGTACGCGGATACGGGCAGACGGAGGTTCGCCGTGTCTGATCTACCTGAACGCCCATCGCTCGAGCACCTGCGTAAACAAGCCAAGGCCCGCAGACGGAAGAACGCCGTCCCGCTGAGCCAGGCCCAGCACGAACTCGCCCGCGAGTACGGGTTCCAGAGCTGGCCGAGACTGGTCCATCACCTACAGGCAGGCGGGCTCCAGGGCATCGAACGTGGCCTCGTATTAGCCGATGTTGACGAGCTGACTCGGCTTCTAGCAGCCGACCCGTTCTTGGCCACCGCCGAGATCGACGACCTGACGCCACTGTTGCTTCTGGTGCGCCGGTCGACGGGGACGCCTGCCGACGTGCTGGCATGCGCCCGGCTGCTGCTCGATGCCGGTGCCGACCCGAACAGTCACACCGTCGAATGGGGCGGGGAGGGGCAGATGTCAGCCGTCTTTGGCGCCGTCGAACGCGGCGATCTGAAACTCACCCGGTTACTGATCGAGCGTGGCGCGACCAAGGACGACGACGCGTTCTACCACGCGTGCGAGCAGTCGAACACCGCCTTCCTGGACTTGCTCTACCAGCCGGGCTTCGAGTCGATGGTCAACCACAAGCTCGACTTCGAGGACGCAGAGGGCCTGCAATGGTTCCTCGACCGAGGCGTGGACCTCAATGAGAACCACTGCCTGCACCATGCCATCGCGCGCGGTCGCGGCCTGGGGATTCTCACGATGTTGCTAGATGCCGGTGCTGACACGAACTCGGCCTGGGACCGCTGGGATTACGGGCGGCGGCCCCTGGCGCTGGCCGCCCGCTGCGGACATCTGGCCGCCTACGATCTGCTCGCCTCCCGCGGCGCGACCGCTGAGCTCGATCCGGTGGACGCCGCGGTGCTGGCCGTAGCCCGCGGCGAATCTGTAGCCCTGCCGCGGGCTCGGCCGCCGTCGCTGGGCAACCCGGAGACCGATGACTTCGGCTGGATCCTCGGCCAGTTCGCGCTGCTCGGCCGTACCGACGTGCTCCGCGCCCTACTCGATAGCGGACTGCCGGTCGACACTCGTGGCTGGAGCAATTTCACCCCGCTCGATCAGGCCGCGATGCACGGACGCACCGGCACGGTCCGGCTGTTGATCGAGCGGGGCGCCGACCTGCATGACTGCGCCTTCGACGATGACGGCCCCACGCCGCTGGACTGCGCGGTCTGGGGCGCACAGAACAACCGCGCCGAGGACGGTGACTATCCGGGAACGGTCGAGGCTCTGTTGGCCGCCGGCGCACCAACGCGCTACACGCTGCCAACCGGCAATGAAGCCATCGACGCCCTGATGGTCAGGCACTCGACCACCCGGTGATTCGCCCACGGCTTAATCGTGGCGTCGGCCACTCCCCGCGCGCACGCTGACTTCCGTTCAGTTCCACTCGGGAAGTTCCTGGGGAGAGGAAGTCATGCGGAAGATCGTTGCCGGACTGTTCATGTCGCTCGATGGGGTGGTCGAGTCCCCAGACCAATGGCAGGGCCCCTATTTCAACCCGGAGATGGGGCAGGTGATCGGGGGGCAGCTGGCCGCCGCTGACACGCTGCTGTTGGGGCGCAAGACCTACCAGGAGTTCGCCGCATTCTGGCCGGGTGCGGCTGGGACCGGCGACCCGATGGCTGACCAGATGAACAACGCTCCCAAGCTGGTCGTGTCCACCACTTTGGACACTGTGGGTTGGCAGAACTCCTCTTTGGTCAAGGGCGATGTTGCCGAGGAGTTGAAGCGCCTCAAGCAGGAGGAGGGCAAGAACCTCCAGATCACCGGCAGCATAACGCTGGTCCGTTCGCTGCTGCGGAATGGACTGCTCGATGAGCTGGCGCTGCTCGTCATTCCGGTCCTCGTCGGGCGCGGGCAGCGTCTGTTCCAGGACGCGGATGAGCCGATGGCCCTGACCCTCATCGACTCGCAAACCCTCGGTACCGGCGTCCTGTCCGTGACCTACCAGCCGACGACTCGGCCATGACGAAAGGCGCAACCGCAATGAGTACGCCCGACACCGCAGCAGTCGAAACAAGCCGAGTGACCGCCGGGCCGTTGCTGGCCTGTGGTGTGCTGGCGGGGCCGCTGTTCCTGGTCTCGAGCTTTGCGCAGGCATTCACGCGCGACGGGTTCGACCTGCGACGGCACCCGTTCAGCATGCTCAGCTTGGGTGAGCTCGGCTGGATCCAGATCGCTACCTTCGTCGTCGCGGGGCTGTTGTTTCTCGCCTGCGCGGTGGGCATGCGTCGGGTTCTGCGTTCGGGCCGGGGGCGCACGTGGGGGCCGATCCTGGTCGCAGTCTTCGGACTGTCCCAGATCGGCGGGGGAGTCTTCGTCGTCGACCCGTCACTCGGCTTCCCGGTGGGTGCGGCGGAGGGGCCTCCGGCCAGCATCAGCTGGCACGGCGCGATGCATGGCCTGGCCTTCGCGCTGGGAATGCTGTCGTTGATCGCGGCCTTCGTTGTCTTGGCCCGTCGCTTCTTCGAGGTCGGCGAACGGAGGTGGACCCGCTACAGCGTCGCAACCGGGGTCCTCTTCGTCGTGCTGGGCGGCATCGGCGCCGCCGTTGGCGATTGGCGGCTGGTTGCAGTCGCCATCCTGCTCGGTTGGGGCTGGGCCTCTGTCGTCGCCGCGCACCTTCGGGCTGATGTCTAGCTTTCGTGCTCGGGAGGTCGTTCTCGTCCAGCCGGATGTCGATGCCACTGCTGGCCAGCCACGTCGGCGCGACGGTGGCGGCGATGTATACGAGTGCGTACGGAATCATTGGAAACACAAGTGTCAACATGAGTGATAACACAAGCGTGTACATGGACTGGGGACGGACGGACGTGACTGACCCGGCGGACCGCCGCACCCTGCTGCAGCGTCCTGAACGAAGGCGGTCACTGATCGCCGCGGCAGCGCGAGCCTTTTCGCGGGCTGGTTTTGCCGGCACGAGTCTGGAGGATGTGGCCGCCGAAGCCGGCGTGAGCCGGGTCCTCATCTACCGGCACTTCGACTCCAAGGCCGAGCTCTATCAGGCTGTGCTGGACGATGTGGGCAACGAACTCATGCAGGCGACTGGCGCACCGGACAACCTCGAGCCGACCAGCATCGCCGGCCTGGTGCAGGTCGCGCGGGCCAATCCGGACGGGTTCCGGCTCTATTTCCGGCACTCAGAGCGGGAGCCGGAGTTCGGCGAGCATGCCGATTCGCTGCGCCGAGCCATGAGCGAAACCGCCGAGCCGTACCTGCGGGAGGTCCTGGTGGATGAAGCACAGCTACGCTGGGCGACCTTGCTCGTGCCGGTGGCAGTCATCGAGGCGGT
>JALZDV010000240.1 GCA_030862345.1 Actinomycetota bacterium
ATCGCGGTCAGCGCGCTCGCCCTGGCAGCCTCCGGCTTTCGACGCGCATCTCTCGACGACTGACCGCGTCCGCGCCGCCAGCCTTCCGCTTCCGTCGAAGAAGCTCCGACGTTTTGAGCGGCCGGTCCTGCTCGGTCAGAAATAGCCGGTGCCTGGCGATGAGTTTGCCCGGTCATGACCGCCCCAGCATTCGACCCGTACGCGCTGCTCGCGGAGAGTCGACTCGGCGTGCTAGCGACGATCAAGTCCGACGGTCGCCCCCAGCTTTCCCCCGTCACGCCCTCCTACGACCGGGAGGCGGGCGTCATCTTCGTATCGACAAGCGAAGGGACCGCCAAGATCGCGAACCTGCGTCGGGACCGACGAGCCACGCTGGAAGTCACCAGGTCAGACGGCTGGGCGTGGGTGACCGCCGAAGGCGCGGCGACACTCATCGGGCCGGGAGCCGACCCGCACGGTCCCGAGGTCCAGGCATTGGTGGATTACTACCGCAACGCCGCCGGCGAGCACCCGGACTGGGACGAATACCGGTCGGTCATGGTGTCCGACCGGAGGGTGCTGATCGCGATGACGGTCGAGCGCGTGTACGGCGCCCAGCTCCGATAACGTCGACCATTGGCTGATCGGCGGCACCCCTCCCCAGCGGTCCGGCGAGGCCGTTGCAGGGCGCTGCTCACCGCGGCAGGTGTGAAGAGCCAGGTCCGCAACAAACTCCGGCCCGTGAAGCCGGCCAGACCGCGCAGGCGCCTAACAGCGACTCATGCAGGGCATCCTCGGCATCCTGGATGTAGCCGAGCATCCGGTAGCAGTGCGCTCACTTGCCTCGAGGGCAGGACTGGCTGGCAGCCGAGACGGGGATGCCGGCTCGCACCGTCTACCGGGCACTTCACCGACCTGGTGGCCCGTACTCGCCCCACGCCATCCCGACGACGTTGTGATCCACGGTGAACTCAGCGTTACTCGGTCACGGTGTCGCCATGACGATGGACTACTCGCCATTCGCCGCCCTCGCGACGGTATACCTGGGTGGCTCGAAGGGTGAAGGTGCGCGGTTGACCGTTGACGGACTTCGAGGTGTGCTCAAGGCCAGCCGTATAGGCCATGTCGCCCACCACGTCGTAGGCCAGCAGCTCGAACTCAGACGACGTGCAGTCGGAGAACGTGTTTCCCAGGAAGGTGAAGAGTTCGTCGATGTCTGCTTGGCCGTGCGCGTTGCGCAATGCACCGAAGACGCTGACGGGCTCGTTGCGAGACCAGAGCGCCCGCCGGGGTGCTGGGTCGCCGTTGTGCAGTGCGAGCTCCGCCTCATACGAGGCGGTATTCACCCAGGCTAGGAAGTCGTCGCGGTCGGTCATGCCAGCAGCATAGGGCCGGTATTGGCACGGGAATCGGGATCGGCGGCGCTGATGAAAGTCGCCGGAGGGGACTGCCCGATCCGCCCGTACGACAAGTGGGTACGACCCCCAATGGCGGATAATGGCTCTACACAGCCAACGCGGGCCAGAGAAAGGAAACGCTCGTGACGGATGAAGCCGCGAAGGTAGGTCAGGTGCACGTCCCAGCCGGTCGAGATCGATTTCAAGGGCAGCGCAAGGTGTTCGGCTCCAGGATTATCGACTTCAAGGTTTCAACTCTGGACACCAACGGTGGCCTCAGTATCAGCGAGGTCACCGATGTCCTCAAGGGAGGACCGGCGCGGCACTTGCATCACGAGCAGGGAGAGTGGTTCTACGTCGTCGAGAGTGAATACATGGTCGAGGTCGGCGGCGAGCGCTACAGGTTGGGACCCGGAGATTCCGTCTTTGCGCCGCGAAAGCTGGAGCATGGGTGGGCTCACGTTGGAGAGGGGACGGGAAGACTGATCCTCGCCTTGCAGCCCGCGGGCGAGATAGAGGCGTTCTTCGATGAACTTGCGAAGTTAGGTGATAGCCCTCAGCATGAGGAACTCCAGAGAGTTTTCAGTATTCATGGGCTGGAGCTGACCGGACCCCCCTTGTCGATCGATGAATAGTCTGCGTTGAGACACCCGGCGGAGTGGGGAGCGGACCTGGCCGCGAACGGGTCTGCCCTGGACGAGGTACGCAGCGCGCCCGACCGACCAAGCCGAGACTTCGTGTTCCTCGCGCACCGTCCCCAGTGACCGTCAGAGGTCGAGTTGTCCGGCGATGCACGTCACCGTGCCTCCGCCGACCCAGATGGTTCCGTCGCAGTCACGGGAGACGTGGACGCGGCCGGCCCGCCCCAAGGCCGTTCCTTGGCTGGCGACGTACGGCGCGATCGCCCTTCCGGTGCGAAGTAGCCATCCCGCAAGTGCGGCGTTCAAGCTGCC
>JALZDV010000255.1 GCA_030862345.1 Actinomycetota bacterium
CCACTCGGCCAGGCGATCCTTCTCATGGGTCATTTCACGGATGTCGTACTCGGAGTACTCGAACTCCGGCGCCCAGAACAGCGCGTCGAACGGGCAGACGTCGATGCAGATACCGCAGTACATGCACAAGGAGAAGTCAATGGCGAAGCGGTCAAGCACATTTCGCTGCCGTTCTCGTCCGCCCTCGACCGCCGGCGCCTGGGTCTCGTGGTGCGAATCGATGTAGATGCACCAATCCGGGCACTCCCGGGCGCAGAGCATGCAGACGGTGCAGTTCTGCTCGAGCAACCCGATGACACCGCGGCTCCGCGGCGGAAGAGCCGGCTGGACGTCGGGGTACTGCTGGGTGCCGGTACGGCGGTTCAGGGTGCGGAGAGTGATCAGAAGACCACGGGCCAGGCCGCCGCCGGGTAGATCGGTCATCGCGAGACCGTCCGGACGACTCCAGTGAGAACGTCACTCATGTCGCGCCTCCGGGCCCCAGACCGCGGGATCGGGAACGCCCGGGGGACGGATGGCCCTGCGACGTGGACCGGTGCCCTGCCCCTCTCCGGGCTCCTTCGCACCGGGCCAGACCTTCGCCACCCGGGAAGCCAGGACGAACTCCTTGCGTAATGGGTGCCCCTCGAAGCCCTCGGGCAGCAGCAGCGGCGTGAGAGCGGGATGTCCGCGGAAGTCGATCCCGAACATCTCGTGGGTCTCCCGTTCGTGCCAGGCGGCACCGCGGTAGACCTCGACGACGGAGTCCACCGTGGGGTCGGCCAACGGCACTCGAGTGCTCATCAGCAGATGCGTGACGGTGTCCCGATCCAATAGGTGCGCCACGACCCGGTAGCCGTCGGCCAGTTCATCAACTGCGCTCAGCCAGTCGAAGAACCGCAGGCCATGGGTGTCCCGGGCCTGATACAGCGCCGCTCGCCAAGCCTCGAGCGGCACCTGGACGGTCCACATCCCGAAGCTCTCGGACGCCTGACTGTCGGGTGCCCAGCCCTCGGCCAGCGCTCCGGCCACGTCGGCAGCCCGCGAAGTCATGCGCCCGAGTCGGGTCGTACGAGCGGCGCGGTAAGCACCCGAGCCGTCGAGCGCTCCGGTGACCGGGCGGCCCGGGCTCCGCCGTTCAGCAACACCGGCTCACCGGCGATCTTGTCCTGCAGACGGAGGATCCCCTGCAGCAACGCCTCCGGTCGGGGCGGACAGCCGGGTACGTACACGTCCACCGGGATGAGCTGGTCGACGCCCTTCGTGACTGAGTAGGAATCCCAGTAGGGCCCACCGCAGTTCGAGCAGGCTCCGAAGGAGATCACGTACTTGGGCTGGGGCATCTGCTCGTAGAGTCGCTTGACCGCCGGGGCCATCTTGTCTGTGACGGTTCCGGACACGACCATGAGATCTGCCTGCCGCGGGCCGTGCGCGAACGGGATGACGCCGAGCCGGGTGAAGTCCGGCCGCCCCATTGACGTTGCAATGAACTCAATCGCGCAGCAGGCGAGTCCTAGGTTGAAGACCCACAGGCTGTACCGACGACCCCAGTTCAGGACGAACTTGACCGGGTCCGGGAGAACGGCAGCACCGATGCCCATCGAGTCCCTGCCCTCCCTCCCGCTCCTGAGTGGTGCAGCAACCCTAGCCATCTCCAGGTCGAGTGCGGTCGCTGTCCTGTGCGGCCAACCGGGCATACCATGCCAATGAAGGGGAAGTTTCTACCGATCAACCGATCCGGCGTGGAGGTCGCGCAGTCAGTGACCAAGCCAGTACTACTGATCGATCGCGTTGTGATTCGTCTGGCCGGGGATTCCGGGGACGGGATGCAACTCACCGGTGACCGGTTCACCGCTGAGACCGCGTCCTTCGGAAACGACCTCTCTACGCTGCCGAACTTCCCGGCCGAGATTCGCGCACCTGCCGGCACACTGCCTGGGGTCTCCTCCTTCCAGTTGCACTTTGCCGACCACGACATCATGACGCCGGGAGATGCCCCCGACGTGCTCGTCGCGATGAACCCGGCGGCGCTGCGAGCCAATCTCGGAGACCTGCCACGCGGCAAGACGATCATCGCCAATGCCGACGAGTTCGCCGGGCGCAGCCTGACCAAGGTCGGGTATGTGGGGAACCCGCTCGAGGACGACTCCCTGGCCGACTACCAACTCATCTCGGTGCCGCTGACCTCGCTGACCCTAGAAGCGCTCAAGGACTCAGGTCTCGGCAAGAAAGAGGCCGAGCGCGCCAAGAACATGTTCGCACTGGGGCTGCTGTCCTGGATGTATCACCGCCCGACCGAGGGCACGATCGGCTACTTGGAGAAGCGATTCGCCAGCAAGCCGGAGATCGCCGCGTCCAACATCACCGCCTTCCGGGCGGGGTACAACTATGGCGACACGACCGAGGCGTTCGCGGTCTCGTACGAGATCAAGCCGGCCGACATGGCGCCGGGCGTCTACCGCAACATCAACGGAAACCTCGCCCTTGCCTACGGGTTGGTGGCGGCCGCAAAGCGCAGTGGGCTTCCGTTGTTCCTAGGGGCGTACCCGATCACCCCGGCCAGCGACATCCTGCATGAACTGGCCAGACACAAGTCCTTCGGCGTACGGACATTCCAGGCCGAGGACGAGATCGCCGGAGTCGGTGCGGCACTGGGTGCCTCTTTCGGTGGCGCGCTCGGGGTGACGACGACGTCCGGGCCAGGTGTGGCGCTGAAGGGCGAAACGATCGGATTGGCCGTCGCGATGGAGTTACCGCTGGTCATCGTCGACGTCCAACGCGGCGGGCCCTCCACAGGGCTGCCGACCAAGACCGAGCAGGCCGACCTGCTCATGGCGATGTTCGGCCGCAACGGGGAGTCTCCGGTACCGATCGTGGCCCCACGGTCCCCTTCGGACTGCTTCGATGCCGCACTCGAGGCGGTCCGCATCGCAACGACGTACATGACTCCGGTCTTCCTGCTCTCCGACGGTTACCTGGCGAACGGTTCAGAACCGTGGCTGCTGCCGAACTCCGCGAATCTGCCCGACCTCCGGCGGCCGTTCAGCACCGAGCCCAACGGCCCGGACGGGGAATATCTCCCCTACCTGCGCGACTCGCAGACGCTGGCCCGCCCGTGGGCGGTTCCCGGTACGGCCGGGCTGCAACACCGCCTCGGCGGTCTGGAGAAATCGGATGGGGCCGGTGAGATCAACTATGAGCCGGCCAACCATGACTACATGGTGCGGACCCGTCAGGCAAAGGTCGATCGGATCGCTGACAGCCTTCCCCCGACCGAAGTCGACGACCCGACCGGTACCGCCCGCGTCCTGGTCCTGGGCTGGGGGTCCACGTACGGGCCGATCGGCGCGGCCTGCCGCCGGCTGCGGGCGGACGGACTCGAGATCGCCCAAGTGCATCTGCGCCACCTCAATCCGTTCCCCAGCGATCTGGGACCGGTGCTCAAGCGGTACGACCGGGTCGTCGTACCGGAGATGAACCTGGGCCAGTTGGCCTTGCTGCTGCGCGCGGAGTACCTCGTGGACATCGTCGGCTACAACCAGGTTCGCGGCCTGCCGTTCCGCGCTGCCGAGCTTGCCGATGTGTTGCGCGGCGTGCTCACTGAAATCACCGAACACGTTGGAGCAGCGAGATGACCGACATCGGGATGCCGACGCTCAAGCCGAAGGACTTCAAGACAGACCAGGAGGTCCGCTGGTGCCCCGGCTGCGGTGACTACATCATCTTGAACACGGTCCAGTCCTTCTTGCCGGAGATGCACGTCCGGCGCGAGAACATCGTCTTTGTCTCCGGAATCGGCTGTTCGTCTCGCTTCCCCTACTACGTCAACACCTATGGGCTGCACTCGATCCACGGCCGCGCGCCAGCGATCGCGACCGGCCTTGCTGCGTCCCGACCCGATCTGTCCGTCTGGGTGGTGACCGGCGACGGGGATGCCCTCTCGATCGGCGGCAACCACCTGATCCACGCCCTACGGCGCAACGTGAACCTCACCATCCTGCTGTTCAACAACCGGATCTACGGCCTGACCAAGGGGCAGTACTCGCCCACCTCCGAACTCGGCAAGATCACCAAGTCCACGCCGATGGGCTCGCTGGATGCGCCGTTCAACCCGCTGTCCCTGGCCATCGGTGCCGAAGCGACCTTCGTGGCCCGGGCGATGGACTCCGACCGCGCGGGCCTGCTGTCGGTGCTGCGGGCCGCACATGAGCACAAGGGTGCTGCCTTCATCGAGATCTATCAAAACTGCAACATCTACAACGACGGTGCCTTCGACGTACTGAAGGACCCGGAAACCCGCGACGAGGCGATCATCCCGCTGGTCACCGGCGACCCGATCCGGTTCGGCCGCGACGGGCGGATGGGCGTCGTACGGGACCCGAACACCGGTGTCCTAGCAGTCGCGGAACTCGCCGGCATCAGCGAGGACCAGATCGTCGTACACGATCCGGCGACCGAGGATCCGTCGTACGCCTTCGGCTTGTCCCGGCTGTCCGGCTCTGATCTGGGACACACCCCGTTTGGGGTCTTCCGTTCCGTACCCCGGCCCACCTACGACGGGCTGATGAGCGACCAACTCGATGCAGCGGTCGCCAGCACCGGCCAGGGCGATCTCGAGCGCCTCTTGCACGGCTCCGATACCTGGGTCGTCGGGGCCAGCGACGGGTCCCAGAACTGAGCCGGGCTACAGCTCGGCAGCCTCAGATTTGCGCATTACACCCGTTTTCCCCTCGTCGCACCTGATGCAAGACGTGCCGTCTAGGCACAACGGGTGCAATGCGGACCACTAAACCCGGCGGCGGACCGGTTGTGTGGTCGCCGTGGCGAGTCGTGGTCGGCTTCGGGGTGGTGAGCCTCGCCGCTGACATGGTCTATGAGGGCGCCCGGTCGGTGTACGGCCCGCTGCTCGGCTCCCTCGGCGCCTCCGCCCTCGTCGTCGGCGCGGTGACTGGAGCAGGCGAGGCC
>JALZDV010000259.1 GCA_030862345.1 Actinomycetota bacterium
ATGATCTGGGCGCCGTTGACGAAGTCGCCGAACTGCGCCTCCCACATGACGAGGGCCTCGGTCTGGATGATCGAGTAGCCGTACTCGAAGCCCAGGGCGGCGTACTCGGAGAGCATGGAGTCGTACACCCAGAGCTTGCCCGGCCCGCCCAGCGCGGACAGGGGCGACCATTCCCGGCCCGTCTCGTAGTCGACGAGCACGGAGTGGCGCTGCGAGAACGTCCCCCACCGGGAGTCCTGACCCGACAGGCGGATGTCGGTGCCCTCGGTGAGCAGCGAGCCGAAGGCCAGGGCCTCGGCCAGCGCCCAGTCGGCCTGGCCCGACTCCCACAGCTGACGGCGCGTCTCCATCTGGCGCGCCAGCTTCGGGTGGACGGTGAAGCCCTCGGGTGGCTGGTGGAGCGCCCCCACCACCCGGTCGAGCACCGCCCGCTCGACGCCCGTGCGGGGGTTGGCCGGAACGTCGGCCGGGGCGTCGGCCGGAGCGCGGGTACGGGGCCCGGTGGGGTCGGGCGGGGTCGAGGTGCGCGTCTCCTCGAAGGCCGTCTGCATGCGGGCCACGAAGTCGTCGAGGGCCTTCTCGGCCTCGGCCAGGGTGATGTCGCCCCGCCGCACGAGGGCCTCGGTGTAGAGCTTGCGCACCGATCGCCGCCGTTCGATCTGCTTGTACATGAGGGGCTGCGTGTACGAGGGGTCGTCGCCCTCGTTGTGACCGTGCAGCCGGTAGCAGACCATGTCGATCACGACGTCCTTGTGGAACGCCTGGCGGAACTCGAACGCCAGCCGTGCCACCCGGACGCACGCCTCGGGGTCGTCGCCGTTCACGTGGAAGATCGGCGCCTGGACCATCTTGGCCACGTCGGTGGCGTACACCGAGGAACGGGCGTCCTGGGCCGAGGTGGTGAAGCCCACCTGGTTGTTGACGACGAGGTGGATGGTGCCGCCGACCCGATAACCGCGCAAGGACGACAGGTTCAGCGTCTCGGCCACCACGCCCTGGCCCGCGAACGCGGAGTCACCGTGCATCAGGACAGGCATGACGGTGAAGCCACCCTCACCCTTGTTGATCAGATCCTGTTTGGCCCGGACGATGCCCTCCAGAACCGGGTTCACCGCCTCGAGGTGGCTGGGGTTCGAGGTGAGCGAGACCCGTACGGCCGAGTTCCGATCTGGGTGCGTGAACGTCCCGCTGGCCCCGAGGTGGTACTTCACGTCACCCGATCCCTGGACTGTGCCGGTGTCCATGTTGCCTTCGAACTCAGAGAAGATCTTGGCGTAGCTCTTACCCATGACGTTGGCCAGCACGTTGAGCCGGCCACGGTGCGGCATCCCGATCGCCACCTCGTCCAGCGCGTACTCAGCGGCCTTCTGCAGGACCGCATCCAGCAGCGGAATCACCGATTCCGCCCCCTCCAGCGAGAATCGCTTCTGCCCCACGTACTTGGTCTGCAGGAACGTCTCAAACGCCTCCGCAGCATTCAGCCGACCCAGGACGTGCTTCTGCTCGCGTACGTCTGCAACATCGTGCTTGATCTCGATCCGCTTCTGCAGCCAGCCGCGCTCTTCCGGATCGGTGATGTGCTTGTACTCGATGCCCACCGTGCGGCAGTAGGAGTTGCGAAGCACGCCGAGGATGTCGCGGAGACTCATCGTGGCCTCGCCGGCGAAACCACCCACCGGGAACACCCGGTCGAGGTCCCACAGGGTGAGCCCATGCTGGATGATGTCCAGGTCGGGGTGGGTCCGAACCTTGAACTCCAGCGGGTCGGTGTCGGCCATCAGATGCCCGTTCGTACGGTAGGCGTCGATCAGCTCGATCACCCGGGCGTTCTTGTCGATCTGGCCTTCGTGCCGGACTGTGACATCTGTGACCCAGCGGACCGGCTCGTACGGGATCCGCAGCGAGCGGAACACCTCGTCGTAGAAGCCGTCCTCGCCCAGCAGCAACTGGTGCATCCGGCGCAGAAAATCCCCGGACTGCGCGCCCTGGATGATCCGATGGTCATACGTCGAGGTCAGCGTGATCGTCTTGGACAGCGCGATCTCGGCGAGCATCTCCTCGCTCATGCCCTGGAACTCGGCCGGGTACTCCATCGCGCCGACCCCGAGGATGGCGCCCTGGCCGGCCATCAGCCTCGGCACCGAGTGATTGGTCCCCAGCGTGCCTGGGTTGGTCAGACTGATCGTGGTGCCGGCGAAGTCGTCAGTCGTGAGGTTGCCCTGCCGCGCGCGTTTGATGATCTCCTCGTAGGCAAGCCAGAAGGACACGAAGTCCATGCCGTCGCAGCCCTTGATGGAGGCGACGACCAACTGTCGACTTCCGTCGTCCTTGTGCAGATCGATGGCCAGCCCCAGGTTCACGTGTTCGGGCGTGATCAGCGCGGGCTTACCGTCGACGTCCGCGAAGGCTGTGTTCATTTCGGGGAAGGACTCCAACGCCTTGACCAACGCGTATCCGATCACGTGGGTGAAGGAGACCTTGCCGCCTCGCGAGCGCTTCAAGTGATTGTTGATGACGATCCGGTTGTCAGCGATGAGCTTGGCCGGCACCGCCCGGACGCTGGTCGCGGTGGGCACGTTCAGCGAGCTCTGCATGTTTGCCACGACCCGCGCCGCCGCTCCACGCAGCTTGGTCGTGGTGGATTCGGCCGGTGCTTGGGGTACCGGCACCGTCGCCTCCGTGCGGTCGCGAGATACCGGGGCAGGTCTGGGCTGCTCCGTGGCCCGGGCCTGGGCCGGTGGCGCAGCCGAGGCCGGCGGCGTCACGGAGGCCGGCTCGGGCTTGGCAGCTTGCGTTGTCGGTGCTGCGGTGCCCGGTTTCCGCGCCCGCGCC